>NZ_WVTE01000166.1:0-2719 GCF_009939605.1 Rhodococcus sp. YH1
ACAACCCGGGCACCGCGAAGTTCGACTTCGGGGTGGCCGGCTTCTCCTCGAGCGAGAGCGCCCGGCCCTCGGAGTCGAACTCGATCACCCCGTAGGCCCTGGGATCGGAGACGCGGTAGGCGAACACCGCGCCGCCGTCGAGGTCGGCGAACCGGGTGAGCTGGGTGCCCAGGCGGGGGCAATGAAGCCGAAGCCCTTTTCGCCGTTGAACCACTTCACGGTACCTTCAACCATGTTCATTCCTAAGAAGATTCGGGAAGCACCAGGCTTCCCCACTCGTCGAGCGACACATCGCCGCTCGGGTCTGTCACTCGACGGTAGAAAACGATTCCGTGTGGGCTATCGCATCCGCTCGCGACCAGAAATGCGCGAGGGGTGAACCACGAACACTACCTAACGACCGAGTGCAAGTAGATCACATCGGCGCCCGCACCGCCAGTGATATAGCCGGAACTGCCACGAAACAGCGTTGTGCCGAAACGTTTTCGCAGGACACGACGCCGACGCCCGGATACGACGACGCCGGCCCACCGACACGAAGAGGGGCCGGTCCCTGCGGACCGGCCCCTCTTCACTGCTCGGATGCACCTCTCACGGCGGCACTTCCACGACGACCTCACGAGGCCGTCGGAGAAGGCACCTGCCCGGGGAACGCGCAGCGAGCGTTCGACCTACGTCAGCCGATGACGGTGACGCCGGTGGCCTGCGGGCCCTTCTGACCCTGGCCGACCTCGAAGCTCACGCGCTGGTTCTCCTCGAGGGTGCGGAAGCCGCGACCCTGGATCTCGGAGAAGTGCACGAAGACGTCCGCGGAGCCGTCGGCGGGGGCAATGAAGCCGAAGCCCTTTTCGCCGTTGAACCACTTCACGGTACCTTCAACCATTTTCAACCTCATACATCTCGGAAAGCCGTGCGGCCTTCATCTTTCGTCGAACGACACGACGTCGTCCGGGCCTGTCACTCGACGGCTGAGAAGGATTCCGTGGGAATTTCGCATCCGCTCGCAACTAGAAATGTGCGAGGGGTAAACCACGAACACACTACCTAACGACCGTGTACCAGTAGAGCACAGATCCGCCCGCCTGCCAAGCGCTGCGACGGAACCGACCTGCCCGGCGCCGTCACCGTGTGCCGGCCCTGCCCGGCGCCGTCACTGCGCGGCGGCGATCCGCACGAAGGCAGCGGCGTCCAGCTTCTCCCCCCGCGTCGACGGATCGATCCCGGCGGCGAGCAGGCGTCGCTCGGCCTCCGCGGCCGAACCGGCCCAGCCGCTCAGCGCTGCCCGCAGCGTCTTGCGGCGCTGCGCGAATGCGGCATCGACGACGGCGAATACCCTGCGGCGGTGCCCCTCGTCCGTGGGCCACGGCGGCTCGGCGTAGCGGTCGATGAGCACCAGCCCGGATTCCACCTGGGGCACCGGCCAGAAGACGGCCCGGCCCACCGACCCGGCGCGACGGACGTGGCCGAAGAAGCCGGCCTTGACACTGGGCACGCCGTACACGCGGCTCCCGGGTTCGGCGGCGAGCCGATCGGCCACCTCGGCCTGCACCATCACCAGAGCCGTGCGCAGCGAGTCGAATTCGGCGAACAAGTGCAGCAGCACGGGCACCGCGACGTTGTAGGGCAGGTTCGCGACGAGCGCCGTCGGGGTGGCCGGCAGGTCGGCCGGATACACCCGCATGGCGTCCTTCAGGACGACGTCGAGCCGCCCGGCGAGGTCGGGCGCGCGGTCGGCGACCGTCGCGGGCAGGCGCTCGGCGAGCCTGGGATCGATCTCCACGGCGACGACGCGGTCGACGACGTCGAGCAGGGCGAGCGTCAGCGAGCCGAGGCCCGGGCCGACCTCGAGCACCACGTCGTCGCGGCCCACGCCGGCGACCGAGACGATGCGGCGCACCGTGTTGGCGTCGTGCACGAAGTTCTGGCCGAGTTGTTTGGTCGGCCGGACCCCGAACTCCTCCGCGAGGGCGCGCACCTCGGCGGGACCGAGCAGGGCGGCACGACCGCGAGCGGTCACGTCGGAACCGTCGCGGGCGGTCACGTCGGAACCGTCGCGGGGGGTCGAGCCGGGGTCGCCGGGTGAGTGGTCTGGCACGTGCCGAACCTAACGCACGCCGATGCGGGACGAGCAGGACGGCCACGCTCCCCAGCCCTGGGCGCGCTGCATCCGGCTCGCGACGGCGATCTGTTCTTCCCGGGTGGCGAGGTCGGCACGGGGCGCATACTTCAGGCCGCCCTGGCGCTCCCAGGTGCTCTGGTCGAACTGCAGGCCGCCGTAGTAGCCGTTGCCGGTGTTGACGGCCCAGTCGCCGGTGGCTTCGCACTGCGCGAGGGCGTCCCAGGCGTCGCCGTTCTCGACGGGCGGCACCTCGGTTCCCGGCTTGGCGCCCACGCGCACGATGCGCGGCTGCGCCGGGGTGGTGACGACGGCGTCGATCTGTTCGCGGGTGGTCTCGACGCCGTCGACGGTGGTGACGGCGAAGGTGACGTCGTGCACGCCGGGCACGCCGGGGTTCTCGACGACCGTCCGGCTCATGTTCATGGTGGGATCCTCGATGCGCTGCTCCGGAGGCGCGAGCGGCTGAGTCTCGGTGACCCGGACCGTGCGCTGGCGGGTGACGCGGATCTCGAGGCCGTCGGTCAGCGCCGCATCGACCGCCGGCACCACCGAATCGGCCTGCTCGAGCGCCACCCCGTGCGCGGCCAGGAACTCCCCGAC
>NZ_WVTE01000167.1:0-2718 GCF_009939605.1 Rhodococcus sp. YH1
CCGAGCCGGTGGCGACGACCTTGGCGCCGGAGACGATCAGGCCCGCGTCGGTCTCCTTCTCCACCTTCATGAACACGTCGCCCACCTCGTCCGGCGGCAGCGACCGGTCCACCGGCGGGTTGATGATCGCGTGGTTCCAGTACAGGACCTTCTCCTGCGACTCGCGGTACCAGCGCTTGGCGTTGTCCTGGAACGGCGAGTAGAACTCGTCGTTGGCGCCGAGGGTGCCGAGGAAGGAGGCCTTGTAGTCGGGGGACCGGCCCATCCAGCCGTAGGTCATCCGCGCCCAGGTGGCGATGGCGTCGCGGTCGGCTCGCAGGTCGTCGGCGGACTTCGGGGTGCGGAAGAACGGCATGGTCACCCCGCCGTTGCCGGTGTCGGTCGGGGCGGTGAGGGTGCCGACGTGCTCGCCGGTGTGCAGCGCGTCGTAGAGGCGCGCCGTCATGCGGATGGAGTTGCGGAACGCCGGATGGTTGGTGAAGTCCTTGACGCGCTCGCCGTGCAGGTAGATCTCGCGACCGTCGTCGATCGACGCGATGTACTCGTCGCCGGTCATCGGCCGCGAGGCGAAGGTCTGCTGCTGATTGGCCGGGTGGTCCGCGGCGACGTTCACCTTCGACCGGTCGACGGTGCCGGTAGCGGGGGCTGCTTCGGTGGTGGTCATGGTCTTCCCTTCGAAAGAGGTGGGAGCGGGGTCAGGAGGCAGTGCGGGCGAGCTGCGAGGGCAGTGGGGTGAATGTGGTGGTGGCGTCGAACCATCCGCTGTGCGGATCGTCGAGGCACCCGTTCCACGCGGTCGAGCCGGACCGGTCCCCGAGGTCGTGGAAGGTGCTGCGGAAGAACAGGAGCGGGTCCTTCTCGGCGTCGACGGAGGCGTCGACGATCTCGCCGACGAAGATGACGTGGTCACCGCCGTCGTATTCGGCCCACGGGCGGCAGATCAGGGTGGCCGCGTTGCCGAGGAGGGCGGGTGCGATTCCGGTGTCGTCCCATGTCGGCGCGACGGCCTGCGGTCTGCCGGCGAAATGCAGTGCGGTGGAGAGCTGGTCGGCCGCCAGGATGTTCACGGCGAACGGCGCGTCGTCGAGGTAGCCGCACGCCTTCGACGTCCGCGTCAGTGTCACCTGGCACAACCTCGGCTCCAGCGAGATGGCGGTGAAGGCCGTGACCGTGGCCCCGTGCCGGGCGCCCTCGGCGTTGGCGCACGTGACCACAGTGACCCCGCTGGCGAACTGACCGAAGATGTTGCGAAGTGCTCGCTGGTCCATGAGGAGACCGCCTTTCTGCACGATGTGCGATCGCAGGTCGATCCGGAACGAGAACCAACGTATGACCCGGATCACACTCCGTCGATCCGCATTGCGAAGGTGCGATCCGCATTGCGAAGCGGGCTCGGAACGCACCGGATCATCCGGGCGGCACGTGACCGTCGTCACAGTACGGTGCTAGCGTGGGGAGCTGCCCACATACCGGCACGGCACCAGTTGGGAGGGTTGGAAGGGCGAATGCGAGCACCGGAAAGCCGCGGCTTCACGGACTGGGACGAAGTGCACGACGTGGTGTCCCAGGCGTACTTCCCGCACCAGCTGACGCTCCTCAGCCGCGGGCCCGCCGCCCGCACGTCGCTGGAATCGACCCAGCTCGGCGCCGCGCGGCTGGCGCGGATCGGCTTCGGCGTGGACGTGTCGATCCGTTCCGAGCATCCCGGCGCGTACGGCATCAATATTCCCCTGACCGGGCATCTGGTCACCGCCGTCGGCCGCGACGAGGTCGTGTCGGCTCCCGGGCTGGCGACGGTCTGCCCTCCCGACACCCCCACCGTCATCACCCGGTGGAGCAGTTCGTGCGAGATCATCGGGTTCAAGGTCGACCGCGACTACATGCAGCGCGAGATGGACCGCCTGCTCCCCCGTCCGGGTAGGCAGCTGCCCGCGCAGCTGGATCTGCGGGCGGGAGCGGGGGCCGACTGGCTGCGCCTCGTCCGAGCGGTCGCCGACGAGTCGCTGCGGGACAACGTCCTGCTGCGCAGCGGCCAGGTGGCCGAACAACTTTGCCGCGCCGTCACGACCGCGCTCGTGCTCGCCGCCGCACCGGACGACGGTGACGGCCCGACCGGGGTGCGGCCACGGATCGTCAAACGGGTGATGGACGCGGTCCAGCAGGATCCGGCGCGCCCGTGGACCGCCGCGGAGATGGCCGAGCTCGTCGGCGTCAGCGTCCGCCGCATCCAGCAGGGCTTCCGCGAGTGCGTCGGCATGACGCCGATGGAGTATCTCGCCGACGTCCGGCTCGAGCGGGTGCACACCGATCTGTCCCGAAGCGATTCCAGTGCAACGGTATCCGATATCACCGTCCGCTGGGGCATCATGCACACCGGGCGGTTCGCCGCCGCGTACCGGCGCAAGTTCGGCGCCAGCCCGTCCGAGACGCTGCGCGGCGGGACCGCCTGACCTACAGGCGACGTCGTCGCCGGTGTGTCCTTCGGGCGGCTGGAACAGCCCAAAGGACGCACCGGCGGCGCAGCCGCGTCAGGCCAGCGCGCGCAGGCGCGGCGCGAGGTCGCGCTCGAACAGGTCGAGGAAGCGCCGCTGATCGTGTCCCGGCGCGTGGAACACCAGATGGTTCAGCCCCGCGTCGACATACGCCGCGACCTTCTCCACCGCCTCGTCCGGATCCGACGCCACGATCCACCGCCTGGCCTGACGCGGCTGCGCCGCC
>NZ_WVTE01000168.1:0-2712 GCF_009939605.1 Rhodococcus sp. YH1
CGGATCGACACCGCCGACGACTGGGCCGAGCTGATCGCCGCGCACCCGATCGAATACCGCGGCGCGCACGTCCCGGACTGGCCGTCGATCGCCGAGCGGTGGGACGCGGTGCACCTGTCGACGCTCGAGGCCGGTGGAGCTGGCGAGCGTCCGGGCGCATTTCGCGGCGCGGATCCGGGCGGAGCGGGCGGCGCATCCGGAGCGGTCGTATCCGGAGATCCTGGCGACGACGCTGGATTACCGGCGGTGGCGGGTGTTCGCGTTCGGGTTGATCGGGGCGGACGGCGCGGAGGAGCGGCTGACGGTGGCGCGGCATTCGGCGTTGTCGGGGGGTGAGCAGTCGGTGTCGCTGCATCTGCCGTTGTTCGCGGCGGCGCATGTGATGCTGGATTCGGCGGATCCGCAGGCGCCGCGGCTGCTGGCGCTGGACGAGGCGTTCGCCGGGGTGGACGACAACGGCCGGGCGGAGCTGCTCGGGTTGAGCGTGCAGTTCGACCTGGATCTGTTCATGACGGGCTACGACCTGTGGATCACGTATGCCGGGGTGCCGGCGTGTGCGCACTACGATCTGGCGCATTCGGTGGCCGAGCACACGGTCGGGGCGACGTTGCTGGTGTGGTCGGAGGGCGGGTTGCTCGCCGAGCACGACGGGTCGGATCTGGCGGCGGCGCTGGGGTCGCCGGGCACGCGGCGGGTGCCGGCGCCGGTGGAGGGGGCGCTCGAGTTCGCGTAGGGGTGCGGGCGCTCCCCTACCGGATTGATGCGGGAGTCGGTGTATCCACCTCTGCTCGGATGCGCCGGGCGGCGGGTCCTGTCTCTGGGCTGTGTGAGCGGTTCAGTCAGGGAAGTGGCCTCATTTTCGGTTTTTTTAGATGTTCCGCTGTGGTCGGATTTTGCCGGTGACGTTGTGTCGCGTCGCGGACCGGTGGCCCGCCGATACCCAAGTCGGAGCTCCCGACTGCGGCAGATATCGGAGGAGCACCGGGCCGGATTCGGAGAATTTTGTCGCTACCCGGGCGCCGGCGCTGCACGCTCTCGAATCAAAGGCGACGGACACGCCGAAGAGTTGACCGGTCGGTACGCATTGACACGCCTGTCCGCACTCACCGGGATGCACGGTGACAGGCGTGTGATCGTCGCGGACACATTGGGACACAATGGCTTCCGAAGACGGAGTACGGGCCGCACCGGACTCTTGAGCATTCGTCCTGCAGGCCGTGCAGGACCGATCCACCGGCGCCCAAGGCCGCGAGTAACGCGCTCGGTGGTGCGTGGCCGCTGACGGAACCAGTGGCACCGCTCTCCCCGGAAAGATCGACCAGTGTCGATCGCCGAATATGAAGCCAAGATGTACCGGTTGTGCGGCGCGACATCGTGTATCGCGGATGATCAGGAAGAACCTTGATGGCAGCGGTACACAGCGACGACGGCCGGCACTCGTGTGCATTGCTCAGTGTCGATACGTCACACCGGAATTGTCACCTCGGTTCGCAAGACGGCGCTGCAATCTGCGCTCCATTTCGCGGAGTTCGGCAAGGCGCGCTCGACCGCTCGCCGTTTGGTCGTAGCCTTGCTTCTCTTCGTCTCGAATGCGCAACTGCACCGATGCGAGAAGTCGTCGGTCGTCCGTCGGATCGGGTATCGCCGCATTCCCCGTAGTCTTCGTTTTCCTCGTCGGCTTCTTCTTGGGTGTCGTGCCGGTGGTCGCCGGCACCTTGGCGGTACGCATGGCCTCGGGTTGACTTGAACGAGACTTCTCAGCGCTCTTGCCGGACTTCTTCTTCGACGGTTGCCGACGCACATTGTTGAGCGCGGTACGTGCCTTCGCAGCGGATCTGCGGTGCTGTTCCTCTTCCGGGCTGTCCGAAGCGAAGGAACCACTGAGCGGACGCAGCCCCTTGGAGGCCAGGTACTTCTCCGCTGTAGCGATGGTGCGTTCGTGCTTGACACAACGTTTGCAACGTTTGGGATCGGATCCGGCAACAGCGTTCGGTGAACCGCACCAACTGCACTTCGCGGGCCGCGCTCGCGGTGCACTTTTTCGAGGTGCATCCGGATCGACGACGGCACTCTTGATGTCTCGGGCACCCCACACGGGCGTACGTGCTTTGCTCGCGGGAGCACCGGTATGCAAATGGACCCCTGCTCGGCGCGCACGGACCATCTTGACCTCCGAACTCCGTCGAACACGCATGCAGTTCACCGCAAACTACACGATGCTGACCAGACAACCGCGTAGACCGCTCCAGTGCAGTCGCTGCATCCAACTAGCATGACCGCGTCAAGCCATCAGAGGCGGCAGGTGCAACGCTGCCTCGCCGCCCTCGCCCAGCTCCGTCTCATCTCCCGCGGCGACCAGCAGCGCGTCGCCGCCACCATCGCTCGCGAAGACCGTCGCCCCACCTGCTACAACCTGACGATGCGGCGGGCAACACATCGTCACCCCGCTCCCGCGCACGGGGTGACAGCCGAGCGGCCACGGGGTGACACGCATGTCACCCGAACCGTCCTTGAACCAAGAGCTGAACCTGCTGCGTCGCGCCCGACGCCTCCCGCCCGCGCCGCGAAGGCGGCGCAGCGGCAGCATCATCCGCAGGTCGAGAAACTGGCCGTGGCGTGCCGCCGGGCCGGTCTCACCGCCCGGTTCGACACCCTCACCGCGGAGAAGGCCTCGATGATCGCGCACGCGGTCGACGTCCACGGCATCGACGC
>NZ_WVTE01000017.1:0-19625 GCF_009939605.1 Rhodococcus sp. YH1
CGACGTCCCACACGCGCCCGATCAGCCGCGCCCGGTCGGCGTCCTCGGGCAGGACGTGAGCGTGTGTCATCGCTGCGCTCCCGGCCTTGCCGGACGGTGCCACTCGCCGTCGATCCGCTGTGCGATCCCCCACGGGTTCTCGTCCTGCAACGCCTCGGGCAGACGCGATGTGGGAAAGGACTGGTACGCGACCGGTCGGAGGAACCGGGAGATGGCGGCGGTGCCCACGGAGGTGGTCGTCGATGTCGTCGCGGGGTACGGTCCTCCGTGGTGCTGGGCGTAGCTGACGGTCACGCCTGTGGGCCAGCCGTTCCAGAGCACCCGACCGCTGATGTCGACGAGCACGGCGGCCAGTTCGGTGACGTCGTCGGCGGCTTCGGCCTGCACAGTCGTCGTGAGCTGGCCTTCCAGGAGGCGTGCCAGACCGACCAGTTCCGATTCACCGGCGTACTCGACGATCAGGCTCGCCGGCCCGAACATCTCCTGTCGCAGGAGTTCCGGATGTGCGCGTACGTTCGCGGCCGTGGTGCGCAGCACCATCGGCGACGGCATCGCCGCGAAGTCGCCTTCGACGAGTACCTCGACGCCGGCGGCGGCCCGGACCCGCGTCACCGCCTCGCGGTATCCGTCGTGGAGGCGAGCGTTGAGGAGCACGGTCGCCTCGAAGCGGTCGAGGGCGTGCGCCAGCACAGCCGCAACGGATCCGGTGTCACCCGCCGGCACGAACAGCAGCCCCGGCTTGGTGCAGAACTGCCCCATGCCGAGAGTGAAGGACTGCGCGTAGCCGGTGAGAATGTCTTCGCGGCGGCTGTTCCACGCGTTCTCGGTGACGAACACCGCGTTGATTCCACCGAGTTCGCCGTAGAAGGGAATGGGCTCGGGGCGTGCCGCCGCGCGGTCGAACAGGGCGCGGCCGCCACCGGTCGAACCCGTGAAGCCGACAGCCTTGACCAGCGGGTGATCCACCAGCGCCTCTGCTGCGGGTCTGCCGGTCACGAGCCCGAAGAGACCGGCAGGGGCTCCGGCGGCCTCGAGTGCGGCGACCACGACGTCCGCGGTGCGTGCGGCGAGCTCGAGGTGCCCGTCGTGGGCCTTGTGGACGACAGCGCATCCGGCGGCCAGCGCCGAGGCGCTGTCGCCACCCATCACGCTGAACGCGAAGGGGAAGTTCGACGCACCGAAGACACCGACGACGCCCAGCGGCACGTTGACACGGCGGATGTCCGGCCGCGGCCCCATCCCCCACGAGTCGTCGGCATGGTCGATGACGGCGTCGAGATGCTCGCCGCGGCGGACCTCGTCGGCGAACAACCGGAGCTGGAAAGTACTGCGCCGTAGTTCGCCCTGAAGCCGGTCGAGCCCCAGACCGGTTTCCCGCGCAGCGATGTCGACCAGGGCCGGAGCGTCGCCCTCCAGCCCCTCGGCGACGGCCTCGAGCCAGCCGGCGCGGGTGTCCGGGGGGACCGTCCGGGCCTTCTGAAATGCCGCGTGGGCCGCTTCGACCTTCCGGTTCAGTTCCTCGACGGTCGTGTTCACGGCGCCACCTCCACTCCGGTCTTCGTGGTGGCCGCGCGTCCGTTCACCTCTCGCCAGCCGGGGCCGGCGGGAAAGACCCAGCGTTCGCGCGACGCGGCCAGCATCTCCGCGCCGATACCCGGCAGGGCCGGCGCGGCGTAACGTCCCCCGACGATCCGGACGGGTTCCGCGAAGTGCTCGTGCAGGTGGTCGACGTACTCGATCATGCGTCCCTCCTGGGAGCCACTGACGGCTGCGTAGTCGAAGAACGAGAAGTGCTGAACGAGTTCGCAGAGCCCGACTCCGCCGGCGTGCGGGCACACCGGCACCCCGAAGCGGGCGGCCAGCAGCATGACGGCGATGTTCTCGTTCACTCCGGCAACGCGGGTGGAGTCCAGTTGGAGCACGTCGATGGCCTGGGCCTGCAGCAGCTGCTTGAAGACGATACGGTTCGCGACAGCCTCGCCGGTCGCGACCCGCGTCGGGGCGACACCCTTACGGATGTCGGCGTGGCCGAGGATGTCGTCGGTGCTGGTCGGCTCCTCGATCCAGTACGGGTCGAACTGCGCGAACTCGTTCACCCGATCGATGGCCTCGGAGACCTCCCACCGTTGGTTGGCGTCGATCGCGATCGGCAGGTCACCGACGGCCTCGCGGGCGAGGGCCAGGCGACGAAGGTCGTCCTCGACGCTCCCGCCGACCTTGAGCTTGATCATGGAGAAGCCGTCGGCGGCTGCCTCCTTGCTGAGACGCACGAGTTTCTCGTCGCTGTATCCCAGCCACCCCGGTGACGTCGTGTAAGCGGGGTAGCCGCCGGCCTGGAGTGCGGCGATGCGGTCCGCCTTGCCGATGCTGCCGCGCTGGAGGAGGTCGAGGGCCCGAGCCGGATCGAGGGAGTCGCGGATGTGCGTGAAGTCGACGACGTCGACGATCTCCTCCGGGGACATGGTGCTCAGCAGCAACCAGAGCGGCTTGCCTTCGCGACGGGCCCGAATATCCCACAGCGCGTTGATCAGAGCGCCGCAGGCCATCTGGCTGACGCCCTTCTCCGGGCCCAGCCACCGCAGTTGCGAGTCGTGGACGAGACGTTTGGATGCGGCGCCGAGATCGAAGATCAGTTCCTCGGTGTTCCGGCCGATCAGCAGCTGGGCGTAGGTGTCGATGGCATGGGTGACGACATCGTTGCCCCGACCACAGGTGAAGACGAAGCCGTGCCCTTCGTCGCCGGCATCCGTGCGGATCGTGACATAGGCGGCCGAGTAGTCCGGGTCGACGTTGACCGCATCCGAACCGTCCAGTTCCAGCGACGTCGGGAACCGGACATCGTCGGTCGTGATGGAGACGAGGTGAGACATGGCACTCACTTCCGTGAATCGTATAGGAATCGCCGCAATCATATAGGCAGTGTGGCCCGCGTCAAGCCGCCGGAGATGGATCGGTCACCCCGCCGGGGCCCGAGAGGGGTCCCGAGGCTGGTCGACGGCGAAGAGGACCGGGGCGTATACAGTCGGCATGTCCGAGCGCCCGCCACCTGCCGCACCGCCACAGCGGGCCGAGAAGTGGAGAGAGATGGTCATGGCCCGGCGCGATACGTCCGACGCCCCGAGAGTTCAGCCGAAAGTAGCTGCCGGCGAGGTCTATTCGAAGCTGCGGGACTCCATCGTGGCCAGCGAGATTCCGCCGGGCACCCGAATGAACATCGATGCCATCGCGCGCGACCTGGGCGTCTCACAGACGCCGGTCCGAGAAGCGTTGCAGCGGCTCGAGGGGGACAACCTGGTCGTCTACAGCCCCGGCCGCGGGTACAGCACCACCCCCCTGCTCGACCTTCCCGAACTCCGATCCCTCTTCGAGTTCCGACTGCTCGTCGAGCCCTGGGCAGCACGATCCGCGGCGGTGGATCGGCTCACGAACCCGAGCAGGGCCCTGGACCGGGAGCTCGAATCCTTCGAGCGCCGCGTCGAAGAGGGCGGCGACCTGCGTCAGGACCTCGTCGCCCACGACACCCGCTTCCACGACACCATCCTCGGTGCGGCCGGCAACCCAGTGGTCCAGCACGCATTCGTCCAGACCCACTGCCACCTGCACATCTTCCGGCTCTATCCCGCGGACGTCGACGGGTCGGTCACCGTCGCCGAACACCGGCAGATCTGGGATGCCATCCGTGCCTGCGAGCCGCAGACCGCCGAGCAGGCCATGGCCGACCACATTCGCAACTCCTTCACGCGATTCGCGCAGGCCTTCGACGGCAACATGCCACCCCTGGATGCCTCCGAGACCGCACGGACACAGAAGGCGCACATCGTCGGTTAGCGCGACGTCCCAGGGGAGACGAGGTCGGACGCCGACGATCCAGGCGTTTCCTCGACGCGTCGATTCCGCCGGCGCCCTTTCGCGACCGGAACGGGAAGCTCCGAGGTGCCGGGTTGCCCCTCCCCGGCCCGCTTGACAGTGACGGCAGTCACCTGATTCCATGTGGCCTATACGATCGCCGGTGTTCCTATACGATCCCATGCCGCGATCGACCTCACCCCACCTGCCTCATGTTCGAGGATTCGAGGAAACAATGGTCATGTCAGGGAGAACCCCCATGAGTACTGCAGTAGGAAGTGACTCCGAGGTGAAAGCACCTCGGACCATGACTCGAATGCGATGGGCCATCATCTGGCTCGCATTCGTCGGCCTCAGTATCAACTACCTCGACCGGTCGAGCCTGAGCGTCGCGCTGCCGTTCATGGGCGAGGATTTCCATCTCACCGCCACCCAGCAGGGCATGATCTTCGCGGCTTTCTTCTGGGCCTACGACGTGTGCCAGCTCGCCGCCGGCTGGTATGTCGACAAGGTCGGCCCCCGGCGATCGTTCACCATCGCCGCCCTCTGGTGGTCGGTCTGCACCATGGCCACGTCCTTCGCGCGGGGATTCGGTTCGCTCTTCGCGGTCCGTTTCCTGCTCGGAGTGGGTGAGAGCCCGGCACCGAGTACGTCCGCCAAGGTGGTCGCCACCTGGTTCCCGAAGAGCGAGCGCGCCTTCGCTACGAGCATCTGGGACTCCGGCTCGCGCGTCGGCGCGGTGATCGCCCTTCCGATCGTCACGCTCATCATCTCCTTCACCACCTGGCACGGCGTCTTCATCATCATCGGCGCTCTGGGTGTCGTATGGGCCTTCGCCTGGTGGAAGATCTATCGGGCCCCTCAGGATCACCCGCGGGTCGGTACCGCCGAACTCGCGCATATCGAGAGCGGCGGCGCACGCGGTGCCGGCAGTGACGACGCGGACGCCGCGAAGCTACCCTGGCGGTCGCTGTTCCGGTACCGCACCATCCTGAGCATGATGTTCGGCTTCTTCTGCCTGAACAGCGCGATCTACTTCTTCATCACCTTCTTCCCCAGCTACCTCGTCAGCGAGAGGGGATTCGATCTCCTGAAGCTCGGAATGTTCGGCGCGCTGCCGGGTGTGTGCGCGGTGGCGTGCGGATGGCTCGGTGGATTCGCCGCCGACCGCGCGGTACGTCGGGGACACTCGGTCACCCGGGTTCGCAAGACCCAGATCGCCGGAGGCCTGGTCGGCGGATCGGTCATCATGTTCGCCGCAGTCGTCCCCGAGGCGTGGATGGCGTTGGCGCTCTTGTCTCTTGCGTACTCCAGCCTGACCGTCGCCGCTACCGGAATCTGGTCGCTTCCGGCGGACGTCGCACCCAGTTCGAAGCATGTCGGGTCGATCGGCGGAATCCAGAACTTCGCGTCGAATCTCGCGGGTATCTTCACGCCGCTCGTCATCGGCGTCCTCGTCGACAGCACCGGGTCCTACGTCGCCCCGCTCGCGGTGATCGGCGCAGTGGCACTGCTGGGGGCAGCAAACTACTTGTTCGTCATGGGGAGGGTGGAACCACTGAAGGTCAAGGAGCCCCTGGCGCTTCAGCACTGATCGGAAATCTGCACCGGGCAGGTCTCACACGTCCGCTCCGCTGAAAGCGAGATCCCACGACCGTCGGTCGTGGGATCTCGCTTTCGCGTGGCGAAACCTGCAGGAAGCCGAGAGCCGGGACGTCGTCGGCACAGGGGACGCGGGGAGGTGCGGCCACGACAGTGTCCCCGATGCCGCGTTGTTCGAGTCGCGGCGACGGACGAGTCGGGCCGACCGCGCCCGTCAGCCCTCGCGTTCGAAGGTGACGAGCAGCCCCTCGACCCCGCCCGGGCCGACGCGGCCCTTGATCTCGGCGGAGGTGATGGCCTTCAGGCGCCACCCCTGCCGGGCGTGCTCGTTGAGCAGATCCTCGAGCTTGTCACCGGACATCTTCCCGCCGAGCATCTTCTCGCGGACCTCGACAACCTTGTACGAGTACATCGCATTCCTCATGTCGTGGCGATCGGGAATCAGCGGGAGCGCCGACCTTTCGCATTCTACCCGCGTCCGCGCGGCGCGAGCCGGGCTCGACGACCGAAGGACGGATCCACCCGAGCCCGGCTGCCAGCAAGTTCCCAGCATCCGTCCGGTGTTTCCCGAGCTTCCCTTCGTAGCGTGAACCCCACCGAACCGAGCCGAGAGGACACCGCAATGAGTTCACGCCGGGCGCGTCGCGTTCCCACCGACCCCGAACTCCACGAGCACGACCTGGGCCTGGCCCACGACATGAGGACGATGCTGTCGCGCCGGCGGATGCTGGCCGTCTTCGGCGCGGCCGGCACCGCGGCCCTCGCTGCGTGCTCGACGGGCGGGTCGACGTCCACCTCGGCATCCGCGTCGGCCACCACCACCGCCGCTTCGACGACCTCCGCGACCGCCGCGGGCGAGTGCGTCGCCGCCGCACCACAGGAGACGGCCGGCCCGTACCCCGGCGACGGATCGAACGGGCCCAACGTCCTGATCGAGTCGGGAATCGTCCGCAAGGACATCACCACCAGCTTCGGTGACTACACCGGCACCGCCGCGGGCGTGCCGACCACCATCACCCTGCACCTGCAGGATCTCGCCGCCGGCTGCGGCCCCGGCCAGGGCATGGCCGTCTACTTGTGGCACTGCGACCGCGACGGGCAGTACTCCCTCTACAGCGACGGTCTGACGGACCAGAACTACCTGCGCGGCGTGCAGGTCGCCGACGCCGACGGCACCGTCTCGTTCACCTCGATCTTCCCGGCCTGCTACTCGGGGCGCTGGCCGCACATCCACTTCGAGGTGTACGACTCCCTCGAGGTCGCCGTCGCCGGCGACAACGCGCGGCTGACCTCGCAGATCGCCCTCCCCCACGACGTGTGCGAGACGGTGTACGCCGGCGCCGACGGATACGCGCAGAGCACCCGCAACCTGGCGCAGATCAGCCTCGACTCCGACAACGTCTTCGGCGACGGCTGGGACGCCGAACTCGCGACCGTCACCGGCAGCATCGACACCGGCTACGCCGTCGACATCACGGTCGGTGTCGCCGAGAAGTCGGCGAACGTCCAGTCCGATGCGCCGCCGCAGGGCGGGATGGGAGGCGGCCCCGCCGGTGGCCGCCCGGCAGGTCCGCCGCCCGGGCAGTGACGGTCGCTCACTCCACCTTCGTCAGCGACCGCACTGCACCCTCGGACGCACGGCAGTCTTGCCGTCGACGCGCTCGGTTACTTCTTTCCCCCGGGGTTTCTCACGAGCTTCTTGTTGGCAAACTCGTTGAAGCCGAACCGGGCCAGCTCGCGGCCGACGCCGGAACGCTTGACGCCGCCGAACGGCAGGTCCGGCGAACTCTTGCTGGTGCTGTTGATCCACACCATGCCGGTCTCGAGCTCTTCCGCCACGCGGTCGGCCTTCTGCGGGTCCGACGTGAACACGCTGGACGAGAGACCGAAGGGTGAATCGTTGGCCGCCTCGATCGCCTCGTCGAGAGAACCGACGCGGTGCACGACCGCCACCGGGCCGAACAGCTCCTCGTGGTAGGCACGCATCTCGGGAGTGACGCCGACCAGGACGGTGGGCGGGTAGTAGGCACCCTTCTCGTCCGGCCGGTCCCCACCGGTCAGAACCTCGGCGCCATGGGAGACGGCATCCTGCACCAGCTCGTCCAGTTCGTCGACTGCCGAGCGTGAAGACAACGGCCCGAGCTTCGTCTCGGGGCTGGCCGGGTCGCTGGGCTGCCAACCGGTCATCCCGTCGAGAAACTTCCGCACGAACTCGTCGTACACGGGTTCCTCCACGAGGAAGCGCTTCGACGCCGTGCAGGCCTGTCCGCCGTTACCGAGCCGGCCGACGACGGCGGCGGAGGCTGCCGCATCGACATCGGCGTCGCCGAGCACGATGAACGGGTCGGAGCCGCCGAGTTCCAGCACACACTTCTTCATGTGCCGGCCGGCGACCTCACCGACGGCGGAGCCGGCCTTCTCGGATCCGGTGAGCGAAACACCCTGGATACGCGGATCCGCAATGGCCGCCGCGACCTGGGCGGAGGAGATGAACGCGTTGAGGTACACCCCGTCGGGCAACCCCGCCTCGGTCAGGACCCGCTCGATCGCGAGCGCGGACTGCGGGCAGTTCCGCGCGTGCTTGAGGATGATCGTGTTGCCCAGGGCAATGTTGGGGGCAGCGAAGCGGGCCACCTGGTAGTAGGGGTAGTTCCACGGCATGACCCCGACCAGCGGGCCGATCGCCTCGGTGCGCACGACCGCGATACCTGATCCGGCGATGTCGAGGGGCTCATCCGCCATGAACTCTTCCGCGTGGTCCGCGTAGTACTGGTAGATCGAGGCCACCAGCGCCACCTCGCCCTTGGCCTGGGTGATCGGCTTGCCCATTTCCAGGGTGAGGAGCGCGGCCAGCTCGTCGGCCTGCTCCCGGTGGATCTCAGCGGCCCGGGCGAGAACCGCCCGTCGCTGTTCCAACGGCGTGGTGCGCCAGGAGCGGTACGCCGCGGCGCTGCGCCCGATAAGCTCGTCCAACTCGGCGTCCGAGATCTCCGGGTACTGCGCGACCTCTTCCCCAGTGGCCGGATCGGTGGTGGTGTACACACCCATGGGGTTCTCCTGTCAGGTAGTGGGGACGGCCGGCGTCACCGGTTTCGATGACGCCCGGCCGTCCTGGGCTGCGGGGCGTGGCGTCAGACCGTGACCATCTCGGCGGACTTCACTTCGAAGCCCCGGTATCCGTCGGCCGCGACCTCGGCCATGACGGCACGGTAGTTGCGCAGGCCGCCCAGGTAGAACAGTACGCTCGGCTTCTTCCCCGGGATGTTCGCGCCGAAGATCCACGAATCGCCCTTGGTGAACAGCGTGGCGTTCGCGATCTCGGTGCAGGTCTCGGTCCATTCGGCCTCGGCCTCCGGCGTGGGCTCGATGGCACGCACCCCGTTGCGCTCCGCGTACCCGATCGTGTCGCTGATCCACTCGACCTGCGTCTCGATGCTCGGGGGCAGGTTCGTGAACGGGCCGTTGGGGCCCAGCACCATGAACCAGTTGGGGAAGTTCGCCGTGGAGACGCCCAGGTAGCTGGTCGGCTGGCCGTCCCAGTGGTCGTTGATGTGCAGGCCGTCCCGGCCACGGATCTCGATGCGCCGGTAGTTGCCGTCCACCGCGTCGAAGCCGGTGGCGAAGACGAGCACGTCCAGCTCGTGCAGGACGCCGTCCTCGGTCACCACACCCTTGGCGGTGACCTCACGGATGGGGTTCTCCTTGATGGCGACGGCCTCCACGTTCGGCCGGTTGTACACCTCGTAGTAGCCGCTGTCGCACAGCGGACGCTTGGCGAACAGACCCGTCGGCATCAGCTTGCGAGCGGTCTCCGGGTCCTCGATGATCTCGGCGACCTTGGCGCGGATGAACGACGCGGCGGCTTCGTTGGCGGCCTCGTCGGTGGCGATGTCACCGAAGGTGCCGAACATGAAGCGGAAGCCGCCGCCGTGGTCCCAGGCCTCCTGGAAGATCCGGTTGCGCTCCTCCTCCGAGACGGACATGGCCGGCAGGGTGGACTCCTCGAAGCCGAAGGCCACCGCGGAGTTCTTGGCGCGCTCCCAGATCCGGTCGTAGTCGGCCTTGATCTCGGCGATCTGCTCCGGGGTGACGGGGCGGTTGCCGACCGGCACCGAGTACTGCGGGGTCCGGACGAACACGGTGAGGTGCTCGACCTCCGGCGCCAGCGATGTGATGACCTGCTGGCCGGTGGAACCGGTACCGATGACACCGACACGGCGGCCGGCGAGGCTCTTGCCCTCGGGCCAGGCGGCGGTGTGGATGGTTTCGCCCTCGAACGTGTCCAGGCCGGGCAGGTTCGGGAAGTTGATGGCGGAGAGCAGGCCCACGGCGTTGACGACGTACTTGGCGCGGTAGACCTCGCCGTGATCGGTGGTGACCTCCCACAGGTTCTCGTCGTCCAGGTAGAGCGCCGAGGTCACCTCGGTACCGAACTTGAAGTGGCGGCGCAGATCGAACCGGTCGACGACATCCTCGAGGTACTCGAGGATCTCGGGCTGGGTGATGTACGTGGTCTTCCAGGTGCTCTCCTGCAGCAGGTCGCGATCGAAGGAGAAGCGGTAGAGGTGGCTCTCCGTGTCGGAGAGGGCGCCCGGGTAGCGGTTCCAGTACCAGGTGCCGCCGGGGCCGTCGGCCTTGTCGAAGCCGACGGTGGTCAGGCCGAGTTCGTGGTGCAGCTTGTGGACGGCGTAGATGCCGCCGAATCCGGCGCCGATGACGACGGCGTCGACGGTGTTGGTGGTCTGTGCGGTCATGGTGAATCCTTCAGGCGTTCAGGTGGGAGAGAAAAGTCGGGGTTACTTCTGGTACCAGGCGGCAAGCTTCGCGAACTCGTCGTCGACGAGGGCGGAGCGCCCGGCCAGGAACGGGTACACGTGCTGCTGGCCCCCACCGATGGACAAGGTGACGTCGACACCGGCCGACGCGGCGAGCTTCTCCAAGCGGGTGGCGTTGTCGAGGAGCGACTCGACGCTGCCGGCCGTGATATACAGCCGGGGGAACCCGGTGAAGTCGGCGTACAGCGGGTTCGCCAGCGGGGTCTTCGGGTCGATCGTGTCCCCGAGGACGCCGGCGATCATGCCTTCGAGCAGTTCCGGGGTGATGAGGGCATCGGTGTCGTTGTTGGTGGCGAGGGTCTCGCCCTTGTTCTCCATGTCGAGCCACGGGGAGAAGGCGATGACACTGCCCGGGCCCTGCTTGCCCTGCTCCAGGAGCGACAGCGCGACGGCGATGGCGAGGTTTCCGCCGGCGGAATCACCGATGGTGGTGATGTCCTGCGGGGCGATGCCGTTCGCGATGAGTGCGTCGAACGCGGCCACACCGTCCTCGATCTGGGCGGGGTGCTGGAACTCGGGGGCGCGGCGGTAGTCCAGCACGAAGCTGACGGCGCCGAGGGCCTTGGCGACGTGGCCGGCGAGCTTGCGGTGGCTGGCGGCCGAGCCGACGGCGAATCCGCCGCCGTGCGTGTACAGGAGCAAATTGGATCCATCCGCGCCCTGGGGCAGGCACCAGATGCCGGGAACCCCACCGACTGTCTCCTCGCGGTAGGTCACGCCCTCCGGCTCGACGGTCGGCTGGTGCCACTCGTCGAAGAGCGAGCGGAGCAGGCGGATGGTCAGGTCCGGTGTCGCCGCCATGATCTCGGACCAGTCGGCGTAGAGGTCGCGCAGCACATCCGGGCCCGCGGCGCCGCCGGGAGCGGTGCTGAGAGTTTCGGAGATGTTGGTCATGGGTCGTCCTTCGGTGATGTCGAGCCTGCTCCGGGTGGGATGAGTGGGTGCCGCGTCCGGGTTGTGTTCCCTCCGGCTGCGACCACTCGATGTGATGGCCGCCACGGCGCCTGATTCAAAGCTGGAGTGGTGTTCCAGCCCACAGCTGTTCCAATGTGAAACAGTCGGCGTCGTGGCGCATTGATACTCCGATGACACCTAATCGGCACCGGATTTGGTATTGGATGCTTCACACCGAGTTGGACATGATGAAGGGATACCTGATCGCCTCAGACTTCGAACGGAGCGCTCTCCCGATGCGTGTATTCGCCGTCCAGCCCGATGACACCGCCATCCACGACCTGGAAGTTCCGACCCCGAGCCCCGAAGGCCGGCAGGTGCTGCTGAAGGTCGTGCGGGCCGGTGTCTGTCACACCGATACCCACCTGCGTGCCGGCGGGTACGACCTGGGCAGCCGCGGAATGATGAGCATGAAAGCCCGCGGCATCGAATACCCGATGGTGCTCGGCCACGAAGTGGTCGGTGTCGTCGAGAAGGTGGGCGACAGCGTCGAGTCGGTTCGTGTGGGTGACGTGCGGCTGATCTACCCGTGGATCGGGTGCGGCGAGTGTCGCCAGTGCCGTGAAGGCCACGACAACCGTTGTGCCGCCGGAAAAAACCTGGGCGTGGCCCGCCACGGCGGCTACGCCGAATACATCCTCGTGCCCGACGAGAAGTACCTCGTGGACATCGACGGCCTCGACCCGAGCTGGGCCGCCACCCTGGCCTGCTCCGGTCTCACCGCATACAGCGCCGTGGACAAGGTGCTCCCGCTCGAACCGGACGAGCCCGTCGTCGTCTTCGGCGCGGGAGGACTCGGCCTCACCGCCATCGCGATCCTCCGTTCGCGGGGCCACCGCAACATCTGTGCCGTCGATGTCGCCGAACGGAATCTCGCCCTGGCGCAGGACATGGGCGCCTCGAGCACAGTCCTCTCCGGGCCCGGCAGCGGGGCCGACGACATCCGCCGCGCGGCCGGTGGGCCGGCCAGCGCGGTGATCGACTTCGTCAACAACGGCATCACGGCCACGGCGGCGTTCGAGGTACTCGCCAAGGCGGGGATCATGGTCCAGGTCGGCCTCTTCGGCGGTGAAGTCACCCTCCCGACCGCCCTGCTGGCCCTGCGCATGATCCGTATCGAGGGCAGCTTCGTGGGAACCCCCGCCCAGATGCAGGAGCTGGTGCGGTTGGCGCAACGCGGGGAACTGCCCCACATCCCTCTCGTCGAACGGCCGCTGTCGGCGGCCGCGGTATCCCAGGCGTTGGATGACCTGACCGCCGGTGGTATTGCCGGACGAATCGTCTTGACGGCTTGACAATGGGGTGATGCCGGTGGATGGAGGACGTCGCGAGGACGAGGTGCGGAGCGCCCGCGCACGGCTGGTCGAGCAAGGACTGGTCCGGGCCTCCGTGCCCGCCTCCCTCGTTGCGAAGGAGATCGAGCAGAGCTGGCGCCGCTCGGTCTCCCACCGCGTCGACCCTGGGGCCGAACCCCACATTCTGGGCGAGATCGACCCGGACACCGCCATCCTGCGTGCTGCGGGTCGGATCCTCGACCAGTGGCAGACCAACCTCACGGACTCGCGGATGACGCTCTTCCTAGCCGACGAGGACGGCCGCATCGTGTCCCGCCGCATCGTCGACGCCCAGGACGGGCGGCTGCTGGACCGGGCCAACGCAGCGGAGGGGTTCGACTTCTCCGAACGCACCCTGGGCACGAACGGACTCGGCACTCCCATCGAGGCGCGCGACGTCGTATTCGTCCGTGGCAACGAACACTTCAACGACGCCCTCGCCCGGCTGGCATGCGCGGGCGCTCCTATCAAGCACCCCATCACCGGCCGGATCGTCGGTTCGCTCTCCCTCGCCTCCCACGTCGACGTCGCCAGCCCGTTGATGGTCGCCATGGTCCGGCAGGCCGGGCACCAGATCGCCGAGGCACTCGAGCACATGGCCGATTCCCGGGACCTCGAATTGGCGCGCGCCTACCGTTGTTTCCGCTCCTCCCGGCGCCCGGTCCTGGTCATGAACTCGGAAACCGTCATGACGGATCTGCCCTCCCTGGCCCACCTCGACGCAGAGTCGCACGCCGTCCTGTGGGAGAAGCTGCGCCTCCACCACTGGGACGACGATTCACTGAAGCTCGAATTGCCCATGCTCGGCACCGAGGCCATGGTGCGGCGCCTCGGCCGCGGCGGTCAGGACGCCATCTTCGCGCTGGAGTTCCTGGCGCCGGCCGGTGCCGCGCCATCCGAGCAGGATGCCGTGGTCTCCGAAACGGGCAGTGGGACCGTGCCTCTCCTCCGGGGCGGCGCGGCCTCTCCTCGACCTCAGCAGTCGCCGTACGAGGTTGTCCAACGGCAGCTCACCACTGCCGCCGCCGCGAACGGACTCGTGCGCGTGGTCGGAGCCCCCGGCGTCGGCAAGCGGCACCAGGCCTCGAAGTGGCTGCGACAACGCACCGGACAGGAGCCCGAGCTCTTCACCGTCCGCGACCTTGCCACGGACGGCACGTTCTGGGCCGACGGTGACGCCGCGTTGCGCGAGGGGCGCGGGGTCGTCGTCGCCGGGGACGGAAGCCTCTCCGACGAGCTGCGCAGGCGCCTCGGGGACTTCGCGCGGCTTCCGCGCCCCGGTGACGATCGGAGTGCCCGGGTCGTTCTCACCGAATGCACAGCCGACACGGGCAGCCCCCCAGACGGTGCCGACGCCGTTGCGGCAGCGGTACGCATCCCCTCGCTCGCGGAGCTTCGCGGCGAGCTTTCGGCTGTCGTGCGTGAGGTCGCTGCCGAGCTCTACCCGGGTGCGCCGGCACCGCGGTTCTCCCCCGCCGCGCTCCAATGCCTGTTGGCCTGGCCTTGGCCGGGCAACGTAGCCGAGCTGACCCGGCTCCTCACCGACCTGCCGCAGGTGGCCCGCGGCGGCCTGATCCAGACCCAGGACTTGCCGATCGAGATGCGCCAGACGCGCAAGCCCTCCCTGAGCCGCTACGAGCAGGCCGAGCGCGATGCGATCGACGGCGCGCTGCGGGAAGCCGGGGGAAACAGGTCCCGCGCTGCGGAGATCCTGGGGATCGGCCGCACGACGCTCTACCGCAAGATGCGGTCCCTGAAGATCGATGCCGACGAACGGATGATCGCTCCCGGTCCATGACCTCTTCCCCGGCCGCCACGGCCGGGGAAGCCCCCCCTACGCGTCCGGGACCGACGGCGGGTAGCCCGCGGCGCCGTCAACCGTGCCGGAATCGGCCGAGCCGTTCCGTGATCGACGGTTGTCAGCAGACCGAACAAGTCTGCAGCACAACGACTCCTGTGACGCTCACTCGTGGTCGGAATCGGAGCCCAACAGCGCACGCGCCTGCAGGATCGCCGGCTCGACGTCGTCGTCGAGATCTGCGGCGGGTAGTGAACCGAGTTCGCTGCGGAGCAGACCCACGTCCTTCAGCAGCAGGTCGTACTGAACGTCGATGAGGTTGTCACCCATCCAGCTCTGTCCGGTCGACACGCCGATCACCTCGAAGAGGTCCTTGGCCGGCACGCCGTGTTCGGCTGCGAGGTTGAGCATCCGTGCGGTGGCGGCCAGGTTGTAGGTGGCCAGGGCGTTGTTGAGGAGTTTCACGAGAGCCGGCTGTCCGTAGGACTCCATTTGGAAGACACGGCCCGAGATGTCTTCCAGCAGCGCGTTTTCGGCGTCGGTGGGGGCGGGTCCAGCGAGGAAGACGGTCATCGAGCCGTGGCGTGCCCCCTGGGGGCCGCCCGACACGGGGGCCTCGAAGACGCGCCAGCCGGCCGGAGCCGAGGGCAGGATCTTCCGTGCGTCCGCAGGCGCGAGCGTGGTGTGGACGAAGACGGTCATCGGCTGCGCTGTGTGGGCCGCCAGGGCCTCGAACACCGACGAGACCTGGTCGGCCAGCCGCACCGCAACGTGGACACTGTCGATGGACGGCCAATCGACAGCCGCCAGGTCGCTGCCGGCCGGCGACGCGGTCTCCTCCGACCACTCGCGGAGGCGATCCTGGTTGAAGTCGTAGCCGTACACCTTCCGGCCCAGCTCGGCGAGATGTGCGCCGATGTTTCCCCC
Source organism: Rhodococcus sp. YH1 (assembly GCF_009939605.1). Classification (NCBI taxonomy): domain Bacteria; kingdom Bacillati; phylum Actinomycetota; class Actinomycetes; order Mycobacteriales; family Nocardiaceae; genus Rhodococcus; species Rhodococcus sp. YH1. Next base: position 15,297 of record NZ_WVTE01000017.1, read on the forward strand.
GATGGGTCCGAGTCCGATTACGAGATGCATTCTTGCGTTCCTTGAAGTGTGGTGACGAGGTGGTGAGAGAGAATGCCGCGCCGCATGGCGAGTCATCGAGATGCCGGCGAGGCAACGAACATCACGAGGATGCCGGGGTGGGCTGATCGTCCGATTCCGCAGGGGCCGCCGGAGCGATACCCCGTTCCGCCATGACCTCCTTGAGGAGGGTCAGGCCGTTGAGCACGCGCGGGAACCCGATGTAGGGGATGCACTGGATCAGAGCGCCGACGATCTTCTCCTTGGTCAGGCCCACGTTGAAGCCGACATTGATGTGCAGCTTCAACTGCGGGTCGGTACCCAGGGCGACCAGCGTGGAGATGGTCACGAGCGTCTGTTCCTGCTGGGTCAGGCTGGTGCGGGAGTAGATGTCCCCGAAGGCGAAGGAGACGATGTAGTCGGACAGGTCCGGGTCCAGAGTCTTGTAGGACTCCACGAGCTTGACGTGGTCGAAGGTGCCGGAGTGCTCGGTGGAGACAAGCTCCATCATGCGGTCGAGTCCGCGCTGGTAACGATCCGTGGCCATGGGGGTTTCCTCTCGAGAGGGTCGAAGGTGGTGATTGCTCGGCAGGGCGTGGAACATCCCTTCCAGGATGCCGAGCGTGCCGAATTCGCGGGGGTTCGCTCCCGCTCGGAACGACACGTGCGGGCAACCGTGCTTACGCCGGTTGTGGTGGTCTGGCCAGCAGGACAGAGCATTCCGGATGCCGCCGTATCACTTGTTCGGCGACCGTGGACCCACGGTGATGCTGATAACCGAGGACGATGATGTCCGCCCGTAGTTCGTGCGCTCGCTGCAGAATGATGTCCGGGATGTCGTGTTCGGTAGCGTTGACGAGTTCTCCGTGGACAGTGACTCCCGCTGCGGCGAGTAGGTCGACAGCGTCTTGCACTACTTTCCGTTCGTCAGTGGGAACGTCGTCCTCGCCTTCGAGTACACCGAGCCCCGAGCCGGCGTTGATGTCGTAGGCGACTACGTGGCCGCGGGCGAAGTGCAACAGGTGGACGGTCCCACCGGTCATCTTCGCGAACCGGATCGTTCGTTGCAGGGAATCGTCGGGAGAGTCCGGCGCTGCATCGATGGCTACCAGGATTCGTTCGTACATCGCCGTCTCCACGCCTTCCAAGGTTGCCGGCTCGAACTATTGCATCGCATTCCCCAGGCCGGTACTACGTAGTCGGGGAAACTGCCGTCGCTCCGGCCCCGAGCGGCACTGCCGGTTCGACGGGCGTCGAGTGAACGTCCGTCGCGCGACGAACTCTCGGGACCGCCAGCGTCAGAGCGACACCCAGAAGGGCGAAGCCGGCCAGGACATAGAAGACTGCGTTCACGCCGAGCCCGGCGGCCAGGAACAGACCGCCCAGCAGCGGGCCGCTGACGCCGCCCAGCCGGCCGAATCCCGCGGCCCACGCGACCGCCGCACCCCGCATCTTGGTGGGGAAGTAGTTCGCCACCAGCCCGTAGATCAGGATCGACGTTCCCGTGGTGCCGAAGCCGACGATGGCGACGAAGAGCAGGCGCACCGGCAACGGCACGTTCAATGTCAGCAATGCGATGAACGACGCACCGATCAGGAAGCCCGTAGCCACAACCGGTTTGGGACCGAACCGGTCGGCGAACCGGGAGCCGCCCAGCGCTCCGAGGATTGCGCCTCCGCTCAACACGAGAAGGAAGGCGAGCGAGCCTTTGGTATTGAACCCCACTTGTTCCATCAGCACCGGCAACCAGGTGTTGAGGTAGTAGTTGAGGAACTGGGCGAGGGCGCTCATCAATCCCACCAGCACCGTCGAGAGCAGGAAGCCGCGGCTGATCAGGCCGGCGAAGCCCACCCGTTCGGCCTTCTCCGATTCCGGGACGCTCTCGGGCATCGGCACACCGGTGCGCTCGGAGATCGCCCGGGCCTTGTCGATCTGGCCCCGGGCGACCAACCACGGCACCGACTCGGGCATCTTCAGAAACGCCAACGGCAACAGGGTCACGATCGGCAACGCCCCGATCATGAACAGTCCGCGCCAACCGAGGGACTCCAACAGAAGGATGGCAAGCAGGGCACCCAGCAGGCTCCCCAGCGGCACGCCGGAGTAGCTGATGGCACTGCAGAGGTTCTTCTTTCCCGGCGGGGCGAATTCGGTGACCAGGGTGCCGGTGGTGGCGATCAACGCGCCGATACCGAGGCCGGTGAGGAACCGCATGATGCCGAACGTCGTGGTACTGCTCATCAGCGCGGTGACGAACATGCCGATGGAGAACCACGCGTAGGAGAGCAGCATGACCTTGCGGCGGCCGAGGATGTCACCGAAGGCTCCGGCGAGCAGAGCACCGAACATCATTCCCAGCAGGGCGTAGCTGCCCAGGGTCCCCGCGACCGCGGGCGTAACTTCCCCGAGATGGCTCGGGTCGTTCAGGAAGGTCGACAGCACCGCGCCGTATACAACGAGGTCGTAACCATCGAAGATCATGCCGACGGTGGCGAGGGATACGACCCACATCACCGTTCGTTTGCGTCGTGCTTCTTGGTCGGTCGTTATGGTCGAAGTCATCTCAGATCTCTCTTTTGAGCTGCGTGCCGGAGGCACGATGCAACAGCTCCGTTTCGTGGCGGGACCGGTACGCGTCGAGCGCACCTGCGAGCGCCTGCTTCATCTCGGCGGCCGGCGTGGCGGCGAACTCGCACACCGCCTTCGGTCGCCGGTCGCGTACCTTTCTCATCGCGTATTCATTGTGGTCTTCAGTGTTGCGTGGTGGTACGAAACGGCTGGGACGTCCGTTTCGGATGGGCGGCCCCGAGTGGGAGCGGAGGGGACTTGGTGACGAAGCTGGGGTATCCGGCCGCCACCTCGGCCGCCACGATCTTGCGGTACTCGCCCAGGCCCCCGAGGTAGAACAGCACGCTCCGCTTCTTGCCGGGAATGTTCGCACCGAAGATCCACGAGTCGACCTTGCCGAACACCGTCGCGGCGGCGACCTCGCGGCAGGTCTCGGTCCAGTCCGTCTCCGCCTCGGGCCTGAGATCGATCCTGCCGGTATCGGTGGCCGCGACCTTCCGGATGGTGTCGGTGATGAACTCCACCTGGGCCTCGATCGTGGGCGGCAGATTGGTGAACGGACCGTTGGGGCCGAGGATCATGAACATGTTGGGGAACCCACTGGTGGCCACCCCGAGGTAGCTGGTCGGCCCGTCGTTCCAGTGCTGACTGATCAGCTTCCCGTCCCGGCCCTTCAGGTCCACCCGCATGTAGTTGCCGTCGACCGCGTCGAAACCGGTGGCGAACACCAGCACGTCGAGCTCGTGCTCGGCGCCGTCCTCGGTGACGATGCCCTTGCGCGTCATCCGGACGATCGGGTTCTCCTTGACGTTCACCAGGCTGACGTTGGGCCGGTTGAACGCCTCGTAGAACCCCGAGTCACACAACGGCCGGCGCGCATACATGTCGGTCGGGGTGAGCTTGCGGGCGGTCTCGGGATCCTGCACGATCTCGCCGATCTTGCGGCGGATGAACTTCGCCGCCTCCTCGTTGGCCGCCTCGTCGGTGGCGATGTCGCAGAAGGTCCCGAACATGAACTGGGACCCCCCGCCCGCGTCCCAGGCCTCCTGGAAGATGCGTTCGCGCTCCTCCGCGGACACACTGAAGGTCTCGATGGTGCTCTCCTCGAAACCCATGGCCACACTGGAACTGCGCACCTGCTCCCAGGTGGCGTCGAAGTTCTCGTGGTCGGCCCGCAACTGCTCGGGGCTCACCTCCCGGTTGCCGACCGGCACGCTGTACTGCGGGGACCGCTGGAACGAGATCAGATGCCCGGCAATCGGGGCCGTGGCCGTGATGATCTGGTTGCCGGTCGAGCCGTTACCGATCACCCCGACCCGCTTGCCCGTCAGGTCCAGTCCTTCCGGCCAGGCCCCGCTGTGCACGACCCGGCCCTCGAAATGCTCGATGCCGTGGAACTGCGGGGTGTTGGTCGCCGACAGAACGCCCAGCCCGGTGACGAGGAAGCGGGCCCGGTAGGTGATGCCGCGGTCGGTGCGGACGGTCCAGATACCGGAGAGTTCGTCCCACACGGCCTCGGTCATGCCGGTCTCGAGGTGAATGTGCTCGCGCAGCCCGAAACGGTCCACCACCTTGTTGAGGTAGGCCAGGACCTCGGGCCCCTTGATGAACCGGTGGGTCCACGTGTTGTCCCTGTACAGGTCGCGGTCGAACGAGTACTGGTAGACGAAGGACTGCGAATCCGACAACGCACCCGGGTACTTGTTCCAGTACCAGGTACCCCCCACCCCGCCCGCCTTGTCG
>NZ_WVTE01000169.1:0-2602 GCF_009939605.1 Rhodococcus sp. YH1
GGCATCCCGATCGGCGCGGCCCTGTTCGCCGCCGACGGGACGCTGCTCGGCCGCGGCCACAACCGGCGGGTGCAGGAGGGGGACCCGTCGCTGCACGCCGAGACCGCCGCCTTCCGGGCCGCGGGCCGCCGGCACGACTACCGCTCGACGATCATGGTGACGACGTTGTCGCCGTGCTGGTACTGCAGCGGCCTGATCCGGCAGTTCGGCATCGGCGCGGTGGTGATCGGGGAGAGCGTCACGTTCACCGGCGGCCACGACTGGCTCGCGGAGCACGGGGTCGAGGTGACGGTGCTGAACGATCGACGTTGCATCGACATGATGGCGACGTTCGTCGCCGAGCACCCGGACCTGTGGCACGAGGACATCGGCGTCACACCCCCCGAGTAGGGGCGATCACCGAGTAGGAGTGATCACCGGGCCGTCGGTGGGGGAGCGGCCGGCTCGCACCCCTCGACGGTGATGCGGGCCAGGTCCGCGACGAAGTCCGCCGTGCTCCGGGACGCCGCGAGCGCTCGCCGCTGACGGCGCGCGCCGTTGCCCCGGCGCAGGATCCGCCGCACCGACGCGCGCGCGGACGGGAAGTCGCCGGCCTCCTCGAGGCCGGGCCGCACGTGCTCGAGCAGCGAGCCCAGCAGCCGGGCGGCGGGGACGGGCCGTTGCGTCAGCGGGTCCATCCCGTAGCCGTCGATGCCCTCCCGCGCGGCGCGCCAGCACGCGGCCTTCAGCCGGTCGGCCTCGAGCCGGGGCGCCGGGTCACCGCGGTGGACGGCGGTGAGCGCGGTGGACACGAGTCCGCGGACGAGGGTGGCGGCGGTGACGGTCTCCTCGATCGTGGCGGGCACGTCGCAGACCCGGATCTCGAGGGTGGGCAGGTGCGGCGAGAGCCGGATGTCCCAGTAGACCATCGCGGGGTCGAGGACGGTGCCGGCGTCGAGCATCATGGCGACGACGTCGTCGTAGTGCCGGGCGGACCGGAAGAAGGGCGGCGGCCCCCCGCTGGCCCAGCGCCCCCACTGGATGTGACGCCAGCTGGCGTAACCGGTGTCGGCACCGGCGGTGACGGACGAGTTCGCCGTGAGCGCGAGCAGGGCGGGCAGCCAGGGCCGCAGGTGATTGCAGACCTGCACCGCGACGTCGCGATCGGGCACCCCGACGTGGACGTGACAGCCGCAGATCACCTGATCGGTCACCACCCCGAAGTGCTCGGCCATCCGCCGGTACCGGGCGGCGTCCGTGAGCGCCCCGGGCGGGGTGGTGTCGAACGGGGGCACTGCCGCCGCGAGCAGGCGGGCCCCGGCGCGTGCGGCGGCCGCCGCCGCCACCGTGCGCGAGACGCGCAGTTCCTGCCGCAGGTCGTCGATCCGGGTGCAGACCGGTGTGGCGGTCTCGACCTGGCAGCGCGACAGCTCGAGCTGGAGGTCGAGCCCGGCCTCGCGGGCATCGGCCACGACGGCGGCGTTGCTCAGCCGGGGCCGGCCGGAGTCGGCGTCGACGAGCAGCAACTCCTCCTCGACGCCCATGGTCAGCAGCCGGCCCGGGACATCGCCACGGTCGGATCCGGCACGGCGCGGCAGCGTGGACGTCATCGTCTCCTCCAACCGGAACGGCCGAAACAGCTCGGCAGGACCGTGGCTCCAGCCTGGCACGCGTCCCGGGCAGGTGGGAAGAGAACGGGAGGGAAATCAGGCGGCGCCGACGGCGTGGATACCGCGTGCCCACTGCTGCAGCGGCCGGTCTCCGAGCGCGATCGCGAGGGATTCGAGGGTGCGGACGCGGTCGGCCAGCTGGTCCGCGAGGACGTGTTCGAGGGCGGCGACGCTGCGCCTGTCCGCCGAGCCGGCGATGGTGGCGATGCAGTCGCTCAGCCGCGCCGCCCGAGATGACGACGACTTCGCGGATGTCGTGTGCGAATGCAGAATTCGTTCGAGGGCGTCGCATCGTTCCGACAAATAGCGAATGTCCGCCGCAATTTGCTGCTTCGCCATCGGATGCGAGCTGCGCTCGTGGCGAATTTCGAGTATCTGCAGTTGCGTCCGCACCAATTGGTGTACGGCCCGAATCTGGTCGCTCAGTGCGCTCGTGTTCGTGTTCATCGGGTTCCCTCTGCCGAATTCGATGATAGCCCCCGCGCCGGGCCATCCGGCGCATACCGGAGAATCTCGACTTCCGGCCGAGAAAGGACAGAAACGACGTTTCGGAATTCGGATCGGCACGGCCGCGAAGGGAAACGGCGACGAGGAGCGCCGCAGCAATTGTTGCCGCCTCCCCCCACCGAGCCGGTCACCGCCTCGGTGCGACCCGCTGCCGCGCCCGCGGCGAGATACCGGGGCCGGGAGCCGTCCGCCGCCGGCGGTGCGAGCTCAGTCCTCGGGCAGCGGCGCCGACCAGAGCAGGCGGGTGCCGCCGGTGTCGACCGCGGTAGCGGTGAAGGTGCCCGCGACCTCCTCGGCGCGGGAGGCGAGGTTGTGCAGCCCGCTGCGCGCGACGGTGGCGGGAATGCCGACGCCGTTGTCGGTGACGTCGATGGTGAGGTAGTCGTCGACCGACACGGTGACGGTGACGTTGGTCGCGCCGGAGTGGTGCACCACGTTGCTCATCG
>NZ_WVTE01000170.1:0-2560 GCF_009939605.1 Rhodococcus sp. YH1
CTCCATCTCGTAGACCACGACGAAATACCGGAGTCGCGCACCCCCGTGCAGGCGATCGGGCTCACCGTCGGATGGACGGCCTACCGTTGCGGGTCAGCGCCGGACTCGGACCGGACTTTCCCTGCACGGGCGTCAGCAACGCTGCGGCCATTATGCATGTCGGCGGCCGGCTCGCATCGCAGGGTCGGCCACCGGTGCGCGGGTCCGTCGGGACGGCCACCCGGAGCGCCGTTCCATCGTCCGCCGCCCTCCCCCGGTTTTCACCCTCACTTTCACCCCGTTCGCGACCTCGGCTCCGGAACCGCGGCGATCCCCGGTGCGTTCCGATTGATGGTGGCTGTCGAACGGACTGCGCCCTCGTGCGGCCGGGGCGTCGCCACCGGCCCCTCTTCCGAGGGGCAACGCGCCGGAACGTCGGGTGATGCGGCGGACCGGCGGGGCCGGTCACCGCGCAGGGGGCGGTGACCGGCATCCGGGCGCGTGGGGGCCGGCACACTCGGGCGGATCACCGTACTGCCACGCCGCTGCCTAGCCCGCGGTGCCCCGGAACCGGGACCGACGACGCCGACTCCACGAAACCCAGAGTTCAAAATGCGGCCATCTGCCGGAGACCCGCCGCCGCGACACTGGAGGCACAAGGTGTCAACGACGGACGGGGAAACACTGATATGTCCGAGAACATCGCCCACCGACCCGACCCCCTCTTCGCTCTGCCGGCCGCGACGATTCCGGCGGCGCCCCACTCGATACGCCTCGAGGAGCCGGCCCCGATCCGTCCGGCCTCCGGCCTGCGTCCCCGCGTGGGCACCGTCCTCGGCACGGTCGTCTCCGCGGGGGCCGTCGCCACCATGGTGACCGGCTTCGTGGCGGTCGGTACCGTCGCCACGGTGTCCGGCCTGGTCTCGGCCGTCCGGCTCGGACCCTGACCGGCTCGGCGAACCCCTCAGTCGCCGAACTGCACGCTGTCGACGACGACGTCGGACCCGAACAGTTCGCGGGCGCGGACCAGAGCCGCATCGCGCACCTCCGGCTCCGACAGCGTCGTGGGCAACGCCAGGGTCAGCAGCACGGAACGACCGTCGGACCTCGGCTGTGCCCTGACACGGCACACCCAGTCCACCGTTCCGCCCTCCCGGCGCAGCGCCAGCTCGGTGCGCGCGACGTCGCGGGCGAAGCAGGGCAGCGCGGGATCGGTCGTGCGTTCGAGCTGGGCCACGAGATCCTCGAGGCGATCGGTGCGCCATTGGCGCAACCCGGCCATCCGCGGTTCGACGTTCATCTCGGCACCCTTCGACGCCGGCGACCGTCGGGTGCGCTCGCGGGAGCATGCGGGTCCGAGATCTGCGGCGTCAGCGAAACTGACTACTACCGAGACCATCGCGCCGCGAGCGCGCGGCGTTTCACGAGCCCGGCAACAGGCTGCGCTTCATGAGCCCGGCAACAGGCTGCGCTTCATGAGCCCGGCAACAGGCTGCGCAGCGCCGGCAGCAGTTCCTGTTCGGCCCACCGGATGAACGGCCCCTGCCGGTCACCTCCGATCTGGACGAGGGCGACCTCCGTGAATCCCGCGTCGACGAACGGCCGGATCTTGTCCACGTACTCGTCGATGTCGTCGCCGCACGGAAGTTGCGCCCCGACCTGCTCGGGCGTCACGAACCGGGTGGCCGCCGCGAACGAGGACGGCGCGGGCAGGTCCGGGTTGACCTTCCAGCCGAGGCCGAACCACCGGAACTGCTCGTGCGCCCGCTGCACCGCCGCGTCGCGGTCGGTGTCGTAGGAGACGGCGATCTGCCCGACTCGCGGTTTGCCCGCTCCCCCGGCCTCGTCGAACATCCGGGTCAGCTCCGGCTCGGGTTCGGTCGCCACCATCAGGTCGGCCTTCTCCCCGGCGAGGGCGCACGACTGCGAACCGGACACGGCGATGCCGATCGGCACCCGGGTCTCGGGCAGGTCGTACAGGTGCGCGGACTCGACGTCGAAATAGTCGCCGCGGAAGTTCACGTTGCCGCCGTCGAACAGCGCCGAAATGATCTCCACGGCCTCGGCGAGCATCTCGTGACGGGTGCCCACCGCGGGCCAGCCCTTGCCGACGACGTGTTCGTTGAGGTTCTCGCCCGCGCCCAGGCCGAGGCGGAACCGGCCCCCGGACAGGATCTGCATCGTCGCCGCCTTCTGCGCCACCACCGCCGGGTGGTACCGCAGGATCGGGCAGGTCACGTAGGTCATGAGCGGGATCTGCTCGGTGGCCTGGGCAGCGGCACCAAGGATGGACCACGCGTAGCCGGAATGCCCCTGTTCCTCCAGCCACGGGTTGTAGTGGTCACTGATCACCGAGAAGTCGAAGCCGGCCTTCTCCGCCATCTGCACGTCGCGGACGAGGTGGTCCGGCCGGGACTGCTCGCAGAGCATGGTGTAGCCGAAGTCGGTCACTGTTCGTTTCCTCCCGTGGTCCGTGCCGGGCGCCCCGCCGATGCCGGCGATCCGTCCTTCGGGCGGCACCGGCACCCGGACCCGTTCGGCGCCGGTGGCCAGCGACCGCGCCGCGATCCACGACCGGCCG
>NZ_WVTE01000171.1:0-2539 GCF_009939605.1 Rhodococcus sp. YH1
CCCGAAGGGTGTCAAGGCGCAGATCCAGGGCGAGGAGCTGCGCGTGAGCAGCAAGAAGCGCGACGACCTGCAGGCCGTGATCGCACTGCTCAAGAACGCCGACCTCGACATCGCGCTGCAGTTCGTCAACTACCGGTAGGCCCCCGGGGCGCTACCCGCCGCGGGCCATGCGCTCGAGCCGGTCGATGCGCTCGGCCATGGGCGGGTGGGTCGAGAACAACCGGCTCACCCGCTCCCCCGCCCGGAACGGGTTGGCGATCATCAGGTGCGACTGCGCGGCGATCCGGGGTTCGGGCGGCAGCGGCGCCGCCTGGGTGCCCCGCTCGAGCTTGCGCAGCGCCGACGCCAGCGCCAGCGGATCGCCGGTGAGTTCGGCGCCGGACTGATCCGCCTGATACTCGCGCGAGCGCGACACGGCGAGCCGGACGACCGTGGCCGCGATGGGCCCGAGCAGCGACACCAGCAGCAGAGCCAGCGGATTGGTGCCCTGGTCGCGGTTGCCGAACATGTTCGCGAACAGTGCGAGATTCGCCAGCCCCGAGATCACCGCCGCCATCGCCCCGGCCACCGACGAGATCAGGATGTCCCGGTTGTAGACGTGCGACAGCTCGTGCCCGAGCACGGCGCGCAGCTCCCGCTCGTTCAGGATCTGCAGGATCCCGGTGGTGCAGCACACCGCCGCGTGGCGCGGATCGCGGCCCGTCGCGAACGCGTTGGGCGCATTGGTCGGGCTGATGTACAGCCGGGGCATCGGCTGATGGGCCGTGGTCGCGAGCTCGCGCACGATCCGGTACACCACCGGCGCCTCCACCTCGGTGATCGGTTGGGCGTGCATCGCACGCAGCGCCAGCTTGTCGCTGTTGAAGTACGCGTAGGCGTTCATCCCGACGGCGAGAACGATCGAGCCGATCAGGATCGTCGGGTTCCGGAACAGGGCGCCGATGAACACGATGAGGGCGGACATCCCGATGAGGAGCCCCGCCGTCTTCAGCCGGTTCGCATACCCGTGCACGTCACGCCTCTTCCCGATTCGTCGATCTTGCTCGAATGTTCAACGAAACAGGGCGGGGAGCGGGTTCCCCACCGTCACTCCCCGCAACGGCCGTCCCGGCTTCCGGGTCTACCCCACGCGCGCAATCGTGTAGTCGACGAGCCGTCGCAGGGCCTCGTTCGCCGGTCCCGGCGGCAGCGACGCCAGCTCCGCGCGGGCCTTGTCCGCGTACTCGCCCAGCGTCCGCTTCGCGGCGGCCATCCCCGGCGACCGTGCCAGCAGCATCAGGGCCTCGTCGACGGCGGCCTCGTCCTCCACCGGCCCGGCCAGCAGTTCCCGCAGCCGGTCGGCCTCGGGTCCGGACTCGCGGAAGGCGTAGAGCACCGGAAGGGTGTGGACCCCCTCACGCAGGTCCGTTCCCGGAGTCTTGCCGGACTCCACCGAGGCCGACGAGATGTCGATGATGTCGTCGGCGATCTGGAACGCGGTGCCGACGGCGTCGCCGAGCCGTTCCAGTTGTGCGATCTGTTTCGCATCCGCGCCGGAGAACGTCCCGCCGAACCGCCCGCTCGTCGCGATCAGCGAGCCGGTCTTCTCCCACACCACCTTGAGGTAGTGCTCGACCGGGTCGCGTTCCTTCCCGGTGCCGATGGTCTCTCGCATCTGCCCGGTCACGAGTTCGGCGAACGTCTCGGCGATGGTCCGCACGGCGTCGGGGCCGAGGGTCGACACCAGCCGCGACGCGTGGGCGAACAGGAAGTCCCCGGCGAGGATGGCGACGCTGTTGCTCCACCGCGCGTTGGCGCTGGGCGCCCCCCGGCGCATGGTGGCCTCGTCCATCACGTCGTCGTGGTACAGCGTGGCCAGGTGCACCAGTTCGACCGCGGTCGCCGCCGTGACGACCGCCGCATCGTCGGGCTCCGGCCCGAGCTGGGCGCTGAGGAGCGTGAACAGCGGACGGAACCGCTTGCCGCCGGCCTTGGCGAGATGCAGCGCGACCTCGGTCAGGAAGTCCTCGCCGTCGGACAGCTCCGAGATCAGCAGTTCCTCGACCCGGGCGAGGCCGTCCCGGACGGCGGCCGCCAGGACCGGATCGCCGAGGTCCACCCCGGCCACCACCGTGTCCGACGTCGCGCCGGACGGACCGGCGGACTGCGCCGCCCCTTCAGTGCTCACGATGAGATACCCATCCTGTTCTGTCGACCCGGCTGTTGCTGTCCGCTGTCGAATCGGCTCCACGGTAGTGAACCTAGCCGCTCCGCCGGGCGGCTACCTCCCCGAGGCACCGAAGCCGTGCCTGGAAAGATGGAGCCGTGGTGGCAGAACACGCTGCGTCCGAACCGCGGCACAACCTTTCCGAGATCCCCGACCGTACCGACGTGCTCGTCGTCGGCGCAGGTCCCGCAGGGTCGGCAGCCGCCGCCTGGGCGGCCCGCGCCGGGCGCGACGTGCTGCTCGTCGACGCCGCGACCTTCCCCCGGGACAAGACGTGCGGCGACGGCCTGACGCCGCGGGCGGTGGCCGAGCTCGACCGGCTCGGCCTCGGCG
>NZ_WVTE01000172.1:0-2521 GCF_009939605.1 Rhodococcus sp. YH1
CTTGCCAAGGTGAGGGTCGCGGGTTCGAATCCCGTCATCCGCTCCACCACCCGCGCGATTAGCTCAGCGGGAGAGCGCTTCCCTGACACGGAAGAGGTCACTGGTTCAATCCCAGTATCGCGCACCACGATCGACCAGGTTTCACCCCGCACTTCTCGACCCGGGCCACCGGGAAGAGAGGTGCACATGCGGATGTAGCGCAGCTGGTAGCGCATCACCTTGCCAAGGTGAGGGTCGCGGGTTCGAATCCCGTCATCCGCTCCACCACCCGCGCGATTAGCTCAGCGGGAGAGCGCTTCCCTGACACGGAAGAGGTCACTGGTTCAATCCCAGTATCGCGCACCATCCACACGGCGAAGGCCCTCCCGACCGGGAGGGCCTTCGCCGTATCGCCACCCCGTCAACGGGAGGCGTGCAGCCGGTTGGCGCCGGCGGTCATCGCGCGCAGTGCCGATTCGGTCCCGGTCGCCGCGATTCCCATGCTCCAGAGCCGGCGGCCGTCCGCCTCGCACAGCAGGAATGTCGCGTGGGTGTCACCGAGGTCGAACTGGTGGAAGGAGAGGATCTCGAGCGGCATCCCGAGGGTGTGCATCATGGCGGTCATCGCAGACACCGGGCCGGTGGCGGTCGCCGCGGCGGTGTGGATGGTCCCCCCCACGCCGAAGGTGGCCTCGTAGTTGCAGCGGCCGGCGCGCGCAGCCTCGGCGTACCAGCCACCGAGCCGCACGGGCCCGTGCTGCGGCGCATAGGTGGCGGTGAACTCGGCCCAGCTCATGCCGGCGGACTCGGCGCGCAGCTCGCGCGGCAGGAACCGACCGTAGCGTGCGGCGAAGGGATCGATCGGCGCCGAGCGGGGAGTGTCCGTGCAGCCGGCGGCAGGAATCAGAGCGGTGGAGGTGAAGGCGTTCATCGAAGGAGGTCTTCCGCGCGAAGGAAGGACCGACAGGTAGCTCAACGACCCGCAGCGAGGGGTCGGTCCGAATCAGACCCCGCTACGGCGGTGAACTACGAGTACGCGCTTCATGAGAGCCCACAGTAGAGCGTCGGCTCGCAGAAGGCAACCACCCCGGTAACCGGCGCGTGACCGAACCGTGACCCACCCGGCTGGAACCTGAGGAATCCCTCATGTATCGTCGGAGGTGCCATCCCCCCGATGGTAATGAACCCCAGCCATGACCCCCCATCCAAGGCTGGGGTTCAGCCATTTCCGGACCTCGGGCGTGCTCCGTCCCCCGAGCGTCGCCGCGGCGGAGCGCCGAGTGATCTACTGGTTGCTATGCCAACGCCGTCACTCGAGGAATCCACCGCGAACGTCTCCGTCGAGCAGGCCGGGATCTGGGATGCCGAGACCATCGCCGACGTCGCGGCCACCACATTCCCCCTGGCCTGCCCGTCCGATGCCTCCCAGGAGGACATCGCCGCCTTCATCGACGAGACCCTGTCCGCGGAACGGTTCAGCGAGTACCTCACCGACCCGACCCGCATCGTCCTCAAGGCGACGGTCGGTGGCGAGATCGTGGGCTACCTCATGGCAATCGATGCCGAACCGGCCGACCCGGCGGTCCGCGAAGCCGTGACGGCGCTGCCGACCACCGAGATCAGCAAGCTCTACGTGCTCCCGGGCAAGCACGGCACCGGTGTTGCGGCGGCACTGATGGCTGCCATCGTCGACCACGCCCGGGCGACCGGCTGCCGGGGGCTGTGGCTGGGGGTCAACCAACAGAACTCACGCGCCCGGCGGTTCTACGCCAAGAACGAGTTCGAGGTCGTGGGGACGCGGACGTTCCAGGTCGGCTCGCAGACCCACCACGACTACGTCATGCAACGCACCCTCTGACGCGAGGTCCTGCGCTCCCGGCGGCGTCCGCCGGGAGCGTGACTCAGCTGGCCGCGGTCTCGAACCGCGACAGTGCCAGCAGGCGCGACGTCGCGCGCAGGTACTTCTTGCGGTAGCCGCCGGCAAGCATCTCGGCGGTGAAGATCTCGTCCAGCTTCGCGCCGGCGACGGTCACCGGGATGCTCGCATCGTAGAGCCGGTCGGCGAGAACCACCAGGCGCAGCGCCACCGACTGGTCGTGGGCGGGATGGACCCCGTTGAGGAAGACCGCCGGGACGCCCTCGACGAGCTTGCCGTACCGCGACGGGTGCAGCGTGCTCAGGTGCGCGCACAATTCGTCGAAGTCGTCGAGGGTGGCGCCGGCCACCGCATCGGCTCGATCGAGCAGGTCCTCGGAGCTGATCGGGTCCGGTGCCGGGGGCAGGTCGCGGTGCCGGTAGTCGGGGCCGTCCACACGGATGGTCTCGAAGACGGCGGCGAGCTTCTTGATCTCGCGCAGGAAGTCCTGCGCCGCGAACCGGCCCTCCCCCAGCTGCCCGGGCAGGGTGTTGGACGTCGCGACGATGGACACGCCTCGCGCGGACAGCTCGGTCAGCAGCCGGGACACCAGCATCGTGTCGCCCGGGTCGTCGAGCTCGAACTCGTCGATGCACAGCACGCTGTGGTTCGACAGCTCCTCGACGG
>NZ_WVTE01000173.1:0-2464 GCF_009939605.1 Rhodococcus sp. YH1
TCCGCGTTGACGAGTTCTCGGCCGTGGACTTCGCCGAGGGCACCCTGCTCGGCGTGGTCGACGCGGCCCTGGCCGCGCAGAATGCCGTGGTCGCGGCGGAATCGGTCGGCCTGGGCACCGTGTACATCGGTGGCATCCGCAACGAGCCCGAGCGCGTCGCCGACGTCCTGGAACTGCCGCAGCGGGTCTTCCCGGTCGTCGGCCTCTCGGTCGGCTTCCCCGATCCGGCGGAGCGGGCCGAGGTCAAGCCGCGACTCGGTTTCGACATGGTGTGCCACCGGGACCGTTACCGACTCGAGGCGCAGGACGCGGGTATCGCCCGGTACGACACCCGCGCCGAGGACTTCTACCGTGGACAGGGCCTGCCGGGCAGCTGGACCGGGCGAATCGTGGCACGACTGACGGATCCGGGTACCCTGGGATCGCGCCGCCGACTTCGAGACGCGTTGCGCGAAAGGGGTTTCCCGACGAACTAGGGGCGCCGGCAACCCCGGCACCGCCTCGGCTGTGCCCCGACGAAGACCGTCGGGGACGGCCACGATCGACTGCAGACAGGTGAGGATCGAGCACTATGACCGAAACAGCGTGGAGCCGCAGGCACGTGGACCTGTGCCGCACCCGCTCGTGTCTCTGTGCCTCCTGACCTGAGTACGTGTCTTCCCGACTCCTCCCTCCGTCTCGGTATGTACCTCCTTCAAGGAACGGCTATGTCCCTGTCGATGTCGAATGCCCTCGAATACTCCGCCACCGCCGCATCGGAGCACGCTCCGGGCGTCCGTGGCGACCAATACCGCTCGGCCCTTCGGCGGCACCCCGCCGGGGTCACGATCGTCACTCTCGAATCCAGCTCCGGCCCGGTCGGGTTCACTGCGACGTCCTTCGCTTCGCTCTCCCTCGATCCGCCGCTGGTCTCGTTCAACATCACCGACACGTCGTCGAGCATCGACGCCGTCCGCTCGGCCGAGTCGTTGGTGATCCACCTGTTGGGCGACCATCAGCAGCATCTCGCGCAGCGCTTCGCGCGCAGCGCGGCGGAGCGGTTCTCCGACGAGTCACTCTGGACCCGAATCGAATCCGGTGAACCCGTCCTGCACGGCACGCCGGTCTGGCTCCGGGTTGTCGTCGACCGGTTGATTCCGCTCGGTGACAGCACTCTGGTCGTCGGTGTCGTGGTTCGTGCGCACGAGGACCCGAATCCGGCGGAGGGCAAGAGTATTCCGTTGCTCTACCACGAGGGCGCCTACCACCGCCCCGTCGCATTGGAGGAGTGAATCATGAGTCGCCTGCCGAGTCTCCGGAACGAGTGTCCGAGCTGTCGCCGCACCGCATCGCCCGTCAGCTCGTCGGATCCCCTCCTCGACCGGAGCCTCACATGGAAATCCTCGCCACTCGCAATGACGTAGTCACCGCCGCCGGTGCCGAACTCGTTCTCGTCCTGCGGCTGCCCGACATCGGAATACACTCCTCGCGTGACCTGGCGGCGCTCGCCGACGCCCTTCGCGAGGCCGCCCACGATCTGGTTCCGGGCGTGAGCACCCATACAGTGCTCAGCCCGACCCCCATCCCGTTGATCATCGACCTTCCCGCCCGAGACGTCCTGCTCGACGGCCGGCGAGTGCTGCTCAGCCACAGCGAGTTCGAGATTCTCGCCTATCTCGTCCGCAACCCGAGGACCGTGGTGTCCCGGGCCGTCCTGCGCGACCTCGGCACCGGGGTGCGGGAGGTGGACAGTCGCGGCCGGAACGTCGATGTCCACGTCTCCCGGATCAGGACCAAATTGCAGCAGTTCGGCAGCATCATCTCCACGGTCCGCGGCAGCGGATACCGCTTCGACCCGCACCCGGCCGTTCACATCACGGAACTGCTGACGAGGCGGTGCGCATGACGCCCGGGCACGACGACCTCCCCACAGGTCGCCCTTCGGCAGCCGCCCCCGAATCGGAGACGCCAGGTCTACTGCGGTGGCTGTTCGCCGAGGTCCGGTGGCCGGACGTCGCCACCACCCGCGCGGTGATAGAGCTGTGCACATGGTGAGCGCGGTCCGACCAGAACCTCCCGGCAGCGCACCGCGCCGGGATATCCCGAATGTATGTGGAAAGGCCCCTGCGTGAAGACCACCGTCGTCGCCGGCAACCCCAAGCCCGGCTCCCGCACCCTCGACGCCGCCACCCTCCTGGCCACGGAGTTCAGCGGCTCCGCACCCGACCACGTCGTCGACGTGATCACCCTCGGGCCCGGCCTGCTCGGCTGGGGTGACGACGCCGTCACGGCGGCGGTGGAGACCGTCGCCGCCTCGGACCTCGTGGTCTTCGCCAGCCCCACCTTCAAGGCCACCTACACGGGCATCCTCAAGCTGTTCCTCGACCAGTTCGCCACCGGCGACGGCCTGCGCGACGTCACCGCCGTGCCGCTCATGCTCGGCGCCGGCCCGGCCCACGCCCTGGCCCCGGACCTGCTGCTCAAG
>NZ_WVTE01000174.1:0-57079 GCF_009939605.1 Rhodococcus sp. YH1
TGCCGAAGGCACGACGCAGTGGTTCGTCACTCGGCAGTGCGCGTTCCAGGTCGGTTGCGTACGTGATCGAGAGGTCCTCGGACACGGTGAGGAGGCCCGTGTCGAATGCGACATCTGGGGCAGGCCGTCAGTCCGTTCAGGTGGTCGAGGCGCTCCTTGCTGGTGCTGTCTCGCCACGGCTTGATGTGGCTCGCAGGGAACCGTCGCGGCCTGCGACCTCCCTTGATCACGCTCCCCATGCCGCAGAACATGCACCGGTTGCCGTGGTTGGTGAGCACCGCCTTGGCGAATCGATGCTTACCGATTCGAACGGTCGAGGTGAGCAAACGCTGCGTGATCTCGACCGGCACATCCTGCCGCCCACGCGTCCACTTCTCGACAATCCCCTCGAGTTCTCGCTCGACGGCGGCCGTTTGCAGAGGCCGGGAAGGTGCTGGACTGGAAAGCCGGCTCGATGCGCGCTGCTGCCGGACCGACTGTGGTCGACGAGCACGAGGCACACAGCGACAGGACAACCTCGTTCTGGACGAAGTTCACCTGCCGCTGTCCTCCACCTGTTCGGCCAGGTCGAGGACCGGGACCAGCCCGGCCGCGGACACGAGATTGTGTTCGTCGAACACCCCGGACCCAGCCGTGAAGGTGTCCGATGATTGCACTGAAAGTGCCTCTACGTATACGGGTAGTCGTGACATCGAGAATCTCGATTCTCTCACTACGGGAAGCGCTTTCGTCGTTCACACGCCGTCACGGCCGGCGCGGTCTCCACGGATCCGGCCTCAGCGATGCCGAGAAGCAGGAACAGGGTCACCACATCGAACGGGTTCCGCCTCACCCCTCCGGGTGAGCCTTCAGTTCAACTAAAGCCCACCATAGCGATTCGACATTGTCATGAACACGGGCCGCTTCTAATGTGATGTAGGTAATGGTCAAGCGAAGGATGTGACATGCAAATGGTCACTCTTCCGGCACCCTGCGGGAACGCCTCGTGCGACGTGGACTGCGACAGCAAGACACGTTCCGCCTCGCTTGACCCGCCCGTTCGCAACTGCCGATCGGGCGCCGTTCGATCCGCCTCGCGGTGAACCGAAAGAACGCTCATGACTTCCATCGAGATACTGCCACTGATCGCATTGGTGGCGATGTTCGTGATCGCCACCTTCTTCCCCATCAACATCGGCATATTGGGGTTCATCGGCGCGTTCGTCGTGGGGGCGTTCCTCCTCGGCTACGACGACAAGGAGATCCTCGCCGAGTTCCCCAGTTCGATCGTGCTGACGATCATCGGCGTCACCTACTTCTTCGGCATGGCGAAGAAGAACGGGACCATCGACCTCCTCGTCAACACCTGCATACGCAGCGTCCGCGGACGAGTGACGATCGTTCCCTGGGTGTTCTTCTTCTGCGCCTCGGTACTCACGGCCTTGGGCACGTTCAGCCCGGCGGCCGTCGCCTTGATCACGCCGGCGGCGATGTCGTTCGCCGCTCGCACCCGGATGAGCCCGCTGGTGATGGGCATCATGACCATCAACGGCGCACACGCCGGAGCATTCTCGCCGATCTCGGTCTCGGGCGTCCTCGTCCGTGACATCGTCGAATCGAGTGGGTTGACGATCGCCCCGTGGACCCTGTTCTTCGCCAGCTACGGCATCAACCTGCTGCTCTCGGTCCTGACCGTGATCGGCTACGCCGTTCTCGCCCGGATGCGGAACCTCGAATTCACCGCTACCGGCTCGAGTGACGAGTTCGAATCCGACGGCGGCGGGAGTCCTCGCCGCACTCCCGTCGAGGGACCCGGCACGGCCCCGTCCGGCAGCTCGGCCGGAGGAACCGGCACCCAGGTACTCATCCGGACCCCGCGCACCGAGATCGTCACCGAACCCGCACGACAGCCGGTCACCGCCGTGCAGAAGCTCACCCTCGTCCTGATCGCCGCGGTGCTGGTGCTGGTGCTGGTGCTGCACATGCCGATCAGCTTCGTCGCCATCGCCGCCGGTGCGATCCTCGCGTTCACCGACCTGTCTAAGCAGAGTGAGGCCATCGCCGGTATCAGCTGGTCCACGGTGCTGCTCGTGGCGGGCATGGTCACCTATGTCTCCCTCATGGAGGAGATCGGCACGCTCGACCATCTCGCGGAGATGGCGATCACCATCGGGGCCCCCCTGCTGGTCGCCGTCGTGCTCTGCTATGTCATCGGCGTCACCTCGGCGTTCGCGTCGTCGACCGCACTGCTCACCGCTGTCATCCCGCTCGCGCTTCCGCTGCTGCAGACCGGAGCACTCCCGGTCGTCGGCGTCGTGGCGGCCCTCGCCATCTCGGCCACCGTGGTCGACGTATCCCCGTTCTCGACCAACGGCGCGCTCGTCCTCGCCAACGCCCAAAACATCGAACGCCCCCGGTTCTACCGCCAGCTGCTGCTGAACGCGGGCATCGTGGTCGCGATCGCGCCGATGCTGTGCTGGCTGCTGCTGGTGGCCATCCCGGCCCTGGCCTGACGCGTCGACGCCACCCCCTGAGAGTTTAACTCGAGTTAACCCTCATCGAGAAATCCGCCATTGTTCTCCACCCTGATCTCGGTCAGGGTGGGTAGTGGGACACCGCTGGCACCTACGCTCCCTATCCGATCGGAGCCTCCAGCGGTGCCTCACACACTCTTCCAACCCGAAAGGTGGGCCGACCGTGTTCACACTCCGTGGAACCTGGATGCGGGGAGGCACCAGCAAGTGCTGGCTGTTCAACGCCGTGGACGTCGATCCCCTCATCCCCCAGGCAGGGGGGCTGGACGCCATCTTGACCTCCGCGTTCGGCTCCGGCGACCCGCGCCAGCTCGATGGTGTCGGGGGCGGCAGCTCGACCACGTCGAAGGCGGCGATCGTGCGCCGCTCCAGCGAGTCCGGCATCGACGTCGACTACCTGTTCGCCCAGGTCGCGATCGGTGACCGGCAGGTCGAATGGGGCAGCAACTGCGGGAACTGCGCCACCGCGATCGGACTGTATGCGCTGCAATCCGGCTTCGTTCCGGTCGACTCCGCGGTGACGACCGTGCGAATGCGCAACCAGAACACGGGCGCAATCCTCACTGCCGAGATCGCGACCCCGGGCGGAATGATCCCCACCGAGGGTGACGCGGCCGTGCCAGGCACCAGCGCGCTGGGCGTCCCGGTTGGCCTCACCTTCGCCGGTCTCGCTGCCGATACAGCCACACTGCTGCCCACCGGCTCAGCCGCCGAACAGATTTCGATCGAGGACCACACGTACCGCGCCACGATGGTCGCCGCCGGCGCTCCGGCGGCGTTGTTCGACGCCGCCGACCTCGGACTGACCGGCGCAGAAGACAATCGGACCATCGCCGAACACCTGCCGCTGCTTCTCCGACTGCGACGGGAATCATCGTTGCGGATGGGACTGAGCAAACCGGGAGACCCGATCACACACGCGATCCCCAAGGTCGGCGTCGTCGGCCCGCCGGTGGACTACCGCACCAGCGCGGGCGTCGACATCAACGAAGACGACTACGACATCTCCGTCCGGATGCTGTCGATGCTTGCCCCGCACCCCGCAATCGGACTGACGTCCGCTGTCGCCGTCGCCGCGGCGTCCACCGTGACCGGTGGCGTCGTCACCCACAACACACGGGTCCGGTGGCCCGGATCGCTACGGATAGGGACGCCCGCCGGGGTCCTCGACGTCGACCTCACCACCTCGCCCGACGGTATCCTCGAATCGGTCACCTTGCACCGGGCGGCCCGACGCATCGCAGTGGCGGAACTCTTCGTCACCGGCCCGGCGCCCGCACTGGTCGGGTTGGCACGGTGAAGGTCCGAATGCCCGAGAACGCCACGATCGCACCCCGGACAATCGACGCGCGGATCGCCCGCTCCTGGCTGCTGGTCAACGGCGGCCGGATCGACTTGTTCGACCAGGCCGAACGTTCCTGCGCCGATCAGATCGTCCTCGACATCGAGGACGCAGTCGATCCGCAACGGAAGTCCTCAGCACGCGAGGACGTTGCCGTCTGGCTCGAACACTCCTCGGCCTGGGTCCGGATCAACGACCGGTCCTCGAAGTACTGGAGCGACGACGTCGATCGACTCGCCGGCCTTCCCGGACTGGCGGGCGTAATGCTCGCGAAAACTGAAGCGGCAGAACATATCACCGAAACGTTCGACCGACTCGGCGGAGGCACCCCAGTCCTTGCCCTGGTCGAATCCGCCCTCGGCATCGAGCAGGCCGGCGCTATCGCCCGCGCCCGCGGCGTGTTCCGGCTCGCCTTCGGCAGCGGTGACTATCGCCGGGACACCGGCACGAGCGCCGACGACCTCGCCATGGCGTACCCTCGCTCCCGACTGGTGGTCGCCAGCCGGGTCGGCCGGCTGCCCGGACCGATCGACGGCCCCACCGTCAGCAACGGCCACACCGTGTTGCGCGAACAGTCCGCAGTGACCGTCTCCCTCGGCCTTACCGGAAAGCTGTGCCTGGACACCGATCAGCTGCAGGTGATCAACGAGGCCATCAGCCCTACACCGTCGGATGTCACCTGGGCGCGGCAGTTCCTGGCCGATTTCGAAGCCCGCGGCCGCATCATCCGCGACGGCAGCGACCTACCCCGCCTCGGGCGGGCCGAGCAGATCACTCGCCTCGCCGACGCGTTCGGCATCTGCCGGAACTGACAGGCATCCTTCCGGGGAGGGTCGGGCCCCTATCCGGCCTCGAATCCCTCCTGCAGTAGGCGGGCGGCGGCAGTGCACACCGCGATTCCTTCCTGCGCGGCCGGGCTCAGCCGCCGCTCGGTCAGATGCGCGACCAGGATGCGCCGCTGCGGCGGGCGGGTCGCGAGGGGAATCGACCGGACGTCGGGCCGGAGGTTGAGCACGGCCAGGCGCGGCGCGATGGCCACACCGAGCTCGACGGCCACCATCGCCTGTACCTCACCGTAGTCGTGCGCGAACACACTCGTCCGAGGCATGAAACCACCTTGATTACAGAGCTTTTCGAGTGTCTGGGCAACCGGGTGATCGTCGGCGCGCACCACCCACGACTCGTCGCGCAGTTCGGTGATCCGGATCGAGTCGCGGTCGGCCAGACGGTGCCGCTCCGACACCAGCAACACGGTCGGATCGTTCATCAGGTGGTGGTAGGTCAACGTGGGGTCGTCGATCCGGTTCCATTCGTAGTCCCACAGCAACGACAATTCGGTCTCCCGCCGGCGCAGGGCGTCGACCAGTTGCGCGAACCGGCCGCTGAGCACCTTCAGATCGACGCCCGGGTGCCGCGTCTTGAACTCCTTGACCACCAGCGGCAGCAGTGACGATCCGGCCGTGGGAAAGGTGCCGATCGCCAGCACACCGGCCCGCAGCCCCTTGATCTCCGCGAGTTCGGCCTCGGCGGCCTCCAGCTCGACCAGGATACGTTCGGTGTGCCGAACCACCGAGCTTCCGGCCTCGGTCAGCACGATGCCTCGCGCGTGCCGTTCCAGAAGCGGCTGCCCCGCCTCCTTCTCCAGCTTCGCGATCTGTTGGGACACAGCCGAAGTGGTATACCCGAGCGCGGACGCCGCCGCGGTGATCGACCCGTGCGCGGCGACCGTGCGCAGTGTGAACATCCTGGCCGTATCCAGCACGCGCCACCCCTGACTTTAGACAAAGTTAACTGCTGTCGATATGCCCGTGATTGTAGTTGAACCGGAGGGATGGCAATCTCGAGGTGGCGGCCCCGGCGCCACGGACTTTTCGGTCGCGCCATGACCCTGCCGGCATCACCCGTCGGTCCGCGCTCGTGCACCCCGGCCGCTGTCGAGCGCCGCACCTGTATCGACCTTCCCCACCATCCGAGGACAGCTTATGACTGCACACCCGAGCGACAGTTACTCGACCCACGACCACCCTGGCACGAGCACAGCCGACAGCCCTCCTCCGACACGTGGCCCGTTGCACGGCCTCCGCGTCCTCGACATCAGTACCGTCTACGCCGCACCGATCACCGCCATGCTCCTCGGTGATTTCGGCGCGGACGTAATCAAGATCGAGCACCCCTCGGGCGATCCCGCCCGCTCACACGGAGCCCGGAAGGACGGCCACGGACTGTGGTGGAAGGTCATCGCCCGTAACAAGAAGTGCATCACTCTCGATCTCAGCACCGACGAAGGCCAGCTGATACTCCGCGACCTCGTGATCGATGCCGACGTGCTGGTGGAGAACTTCCGCCCCGGCGTACTCGAGAAGTGGGGGCTGGGTCCGGACCGACTCCATGCCGTCAATCCGGGACTGGTCCTGCTCCGCGTCACCGGGTTCGGCCAATCCGGACCCTACGCCGAGCGCCGCGCATTCGGCACCCTGGCCGAGGCGATGAGTGGCTTTGCCCACCAAACCGGGACGGAGGACGGTCCACCGACGCTGCCGCCCTTCGGACTCGCCGACGGCGTTGCCGGACTTGCCGGCGCATTCGGCGTGGTGACCGCACTCCTCCACCGCAACGGCTCGGCCGGCCGCGGACAGGTCATCGACATGTCACTACTCGAACCACTCCTGGGAATTCTCGGCCCCGGGCCCACCGCCTACGACCAACTCGGCACCATCGCCGGCCGCAACGGCAACCGCTCCCCCAATAACGCCCCACGCAACACCTACCTCACCAAGGATGGCCGGTGGGTTGCCGTCTCCGCGAGCGCCACCTCTGTCGCCGCGCGGGTCATGCGCCTGGTCGGCCGACCTGACATCGTCGAGCAATCCTGGTTCGACTCCGCCGGCGAACGCAGCCGCAACGGCGAACTGCTCGACGACGCGGTTGCGAAGTGGATCGCAGACAGACCCCTGCACGAAGTCACGGCCGAGTTCGAACGGGTCGGCGCCGCGCTCGCACCCATCTACGACGTCGCGCAACTCATGAGTGATCCGCAGGTCCTCGCCCGTGACTGCATCACGACCGTCGACGACGAAGACCTCGGCCCGATCAAGATGCAGAACGTCATGCTTCGCATGCTCGGGACTCCGGGCGCGATCAAGTTCCCCGGCCGCCGCCTCGGGCAGGACAACCAGGAGTTCTACCGGGACACCCTCGGCATCGACCAGGAACGAATGACCGAACTCACCGAGAAGGGCGTCCTTTGATGAACCGCAGCTACCTCTTCGCGCCTGGCCACAACCTGAATCTGCTCGGAAAGGTGTTCCACGCCGGCGCCGACGCCGTCATCCTCGATCTCGAGGACGCGGTGCCGCCCTCCGAGAAGCGGACCGCCAGGGCAAACGTCGCATCCGTCGTCACCACCAGGACCGCATGGGTGCGAATCAACGCCCCCGGAACCGGACTCGCCGCCGCTGATCTGCATGCCGTCGCTGCATCGGCACACGGCATCCGCATCCCCAAGGTCGAAACACTCGACGACGTTCACTGGGTCGCAGCCCGGGCCCCGGAAAAACCCCTGATCTGCGCCATCGAAACCGCGAAAGGGGTCGCCAATGCCTTCGATATCGCCGGTCACCCGGCGGTGACGCATCTCGCACTCGGCGGTATCGACCTGCAGAAGGACCTCGGCACGGGAGACGGGGACATACCGATGCAGTACGTGCGATCCCACCTCGTCGTCGCCGCGCGCGCCGCCGGCATCGCCCCACCGATCGACAGCGTCTACCCCCACCTCGATGACAATGACGGACTCATCCAGCAGGCCGCCCACAGTCGCAGCCTCGGCCTGTTCGGCAAGTCCGCAATTCACCCCGCCCAGCTGACGGCCATCCATGCCACCTTCACTTCGGGACAGGAGGACATCGACTGGGCCCGCGAAGTGGTCGACGCATTCGAGAAGGCCGGCGGAGCCGCGGTCCGGCTACCCGGAGGTGAATTCGTGGATCTCCCCGTCGCAGAGCGGGCACAAAAGATCTTGGACGCCGCGCGAACGTGATGCCGTCATGCTCCGCACCGTCTACACCACGTAGTGCACGAACGCGTGCCGCCTGCCATGAGCAGATGCTTCGGCCGACGCATCATCTCCCGATACGCCGGCTGGTGGCTACCGAGAGTAGACCTAGGACAGCAAGATGGCGATGAGCACGGTTCCGCGGCTGCCGGAGTGCAAGTACCGGTTCGGCAACTCCCCCAGCCTGCGAACGTTGGCGGCCTCGTCGAGCACCGCGAGCAGGGATGGCGGCAGCCGCTTCGATACCGTGGTGACTCCGTACTGGGGGGCGTTCCCGCGATGAGGAGCAGCCACCAGAACGCGTCGAACTTCCCGACCGTCTCGCGCACGAAGTCTGGGCCTCGCTGTCCAAGGTGACGCCGGGGGATTCTTCGGTTTCTGCATCGCCGTCGCAATCGGTACCGGCGCGCTGCTGTTCGCGATCTGACCCGCCATCGTGGTTTACCCACGGAGGTTCGATGCGCCCCGCACATCTGTGCATCCGCTTTGGGCTCGACGTCGCCCATCGGCCCTGGCTTCGACGGCCTGGCGCTGACGATCTTTGTCGTCGTCGGCATCTGCGGAGTGATCGCACCGATTCTCGCCGTGGTGGGCGACCGGGGAGCGCCGACCTTCGACAAGCACTCCGCCTGGATGCTCGCCTCCGGCCTGACCGCACACACTCTCGCAGAAGCAGGCCTGACACTGGCGCTGTGAGACACCGACCCCGCCGACGAGAACCGAATCGTCCCGACCGAATCGCACGCGAGCTCGGTCGGGACGCAGGCGTCTCAACCCCCCATTCTCGAATGAGAATCCCGCGTGACCTGCAAACGAATGCGTTACAGTTCCCGGGCCAACTGATACCGGGGGGATTCATGGCAGAGAGACTTCGTTTGGAACCGCGGACGATCGAGGAGATCGTCGCCATCTGCGACACCATGCTGACGACACTTCGCAACGCAGCACGCCATGCAAGCGACCTGACCGATGCACCAAGTTTCGGGGGCTTCAAGTCGGCCGAAGACCTCCGCGCCGGCTTCGTTCGCAAAGCCCGCGGCACACCCGAATCGCTCTACGAACGACTGGAACAATTCGAGGCGGTGCTCAGCGGCATGCGAGAAGCGTTCGCCTCCGGCGGTGAGGGGTTTCTCGCGGCCGAAAACAACTGGACCGCCCGTCTGCACGCCCTGAACCAGGACGAGCTGTGACCGCGGGCCGTACCGGTGCCGCAATCACAGGGACACTTATTGTGCTTGCATCGCTCTCAGCGTGCACTGCCTCGTCCCCCAACTCGGAATCCACAGACGAGGCCCCGAGTACCCCAACAGCAACGACACGAGTACCGCGCCTGGTGGACGGGTCCGACCGACCTCTCGTCGCCTTCGACCCGTGCCTCGACATCCCCGACGACGTTCTTGCCGCGGCAGGCTACGACCCGAACTCCGAAGACAACACGGATTTCGCGGCGACGCACTACACGATGCTCGGCTGTTCCTATGACGGCGTCCTGAAGTTTCCCGGCGTTGCCGCCTACGCCCTGACGGTGAGATCGGCCAACTTCGACTGGGCAATCGAACTCCAGAAGACCGCCGACAACGGCGACGACGTCATTCCATCTGAGATCGCGGGCCGACGCGCACTGCTGAAGACCAACCTGTCCCTCCCCGAACGTTGCGGCATGAGCGTCGAGACGTCCTACGGCGTGCTCATTTTCGCTCAGGTTCTTTTCGGCAAGGGCGGCGCTCGCGTACCCGAAGCGCAATGGTGCACCGGTCTCGAAGACATCGCCGAGCGCATTGTCACCGTCCTCGACGATTTCGAGGCCCACAACCGCTGACTCCGCCACCTTGTGCGGATTCCAGCCCGCATGCCGGGGTCGAATCCACTCAAATGCGGTTGGCCGCGCCCACGACGCTGTCGCCGCAGTGTGTCAGCATGGTCGAACCCGACACCGGAGGGAGCGTCGTGTCCACCGCCGACCTGCACCGCCTGGCGCGTCTGCGTCAGGAGCACCCGGCGTGGGCGCTGCTGCGGTCGGACAATGCGGCCGCGGTGCTGGCGCTGCTGGGCCGGCACTTCGATCGCGGCACACGCCGGCTGCCGGCCCCGGAGCTGTTCGCCCGCCTCGATGCGGACCTGCAGGAACTGCGCGACGAGGGCTTCGAGCTGCCGCGCACCGGTCAGGCCTATTGTGCGGACTGGGTGCGCGCGGGTTACCTGCTGCGCCGCGCGAGCGCCGACGCCCGGGAGGAGACCCTCGAACCGACCGAGGCGACGTTCGCCGCGCTCACGTTCGTCGCGGGCCTGACGACCGCCACGAGCTCGGTCACCGAGTCGCGGCTGACCACCCTGTCGAGCCAGCTCCAGGCGCTGGCGCGGGACTCGGACCCACGCAGCGAGAGCCGCCTGGCGGCGTTGCGGGCCGAGCGCGCCGAGCTGGACCGGCAGATCGCCGCCGTCGAATCCGGGGACTTTCCCGTGCTGGACGGGAACCGCGCGGTGGAACGGTCCGCGGAGATCCTGGCGCTGGCCGGGGAGATCCCGGGTGACTTCGCGCGGGTGCGCGCCGAGTTGGAGGCGCTCAACCGGGAGCTGCGGGCCCGGATCCTCGACGACGAGGGCGACCGTGGCGACACCCTCGGCGAGGTGTTCCGCGGGGTCGATCTGATCGGCAGCTCCGACGCCGGCCGCAGCTTCGCCGGCTTCTACGACATGATCATCGACCCGGAGCGGTCGTCGCAGCTCGACGACTGGATCGAGGCGGTGCTGCAACGCCCGTTCGCGCAGCAGCTCACCACCGAGCAACGGGGTCGGTTCCGCACCCTGCTCACCGAGATGGAGGACGCCGGCGGCGAGGTCCACACGACGATGACGTCGCTGTCGCGTTCGCTGCGCCACTTCGTGCAGTCCCGCCACTACGAGGAGCACCGGCGCCTGCAGCGGCTGTTGCGCTCGGCCCAGCAGCAGGCCCTGCAGGTGGCGCAGCGCCGCAAACCATACGACCTGCTGGACCTCGAGCTCGTGCGGGTCGGCATGGGCATCGATTCGGTGGCAGCGCTGCGGCTGCACAACCCGGCCGACGACCTGGTGGCCGAGCCGGTGGTGACGCAGCCGGTCGGCGAGGTGGATCTGGAGGAGTTGCGCCGCATCGTCCGCGAATCGGAGATCGACATGGACGAGCTGGCCGGCAACGTCGCCGCCACGCTGCGTTCCCGCGGCAGCGCCACGATCGGCGACGTGCTGCGCGATCATCCCGCCACGCAAGGTCTGGCCAGCGCGGTAGGTCTGCTGGTGCTCGCCGCGGAGCACGGTCACCGCGTCGACGGCACCGAGGAGATCGCGTGGACGTCCCCGTCGGGCGCGACCCGCGTCGCGACGGTGCGGCGGCACCTGTTCGACCCGACCGACACCGAGTTCACCGCCCGCATCACCGAGGACGCGTCATGACCGAATCGACCACCCGCACGGGGCTGTATCCGGGCGACACCGGCGAACTCGACCTCGATACCCGCCGCGCGCTGGTGCAACTACTCAAGGGACCGCTCGTCACCGCCGACAAGCACCCGGAGGTGTGGCGGACGGTGATCCGCGACGAGCGGGTGCTGCGGTCCCGGCTCGCGGACGTGTTTCTCGATCTCGTCGTCGACGAGGACGATCAGCTCGCGTTCACCCGCCCCGCCGACACGGGCGACCACAAGGCCCCGACGGTGCTGCGCACCGAGCGGCTCACGTTCATGGACACCGTGATGCTGCTGGCGTTGCGGCACCGGCTGCTGCGCGCCCAGCCGGGCGAGCGGGTGATCGTCGACTTCGACGAGGTGGCCGGGCAGCTGGAAATGTACCGCGCCGCGACGAGCACCGATCCGGCCGGCTTCCGCAAACGGGTCAACGCGTCGTGGGAGAAGTTGAAGAAGTACACGCTGCTGGCGTCGACGTCCACGGAGGGCCGGATGGAGGTCTCTCCGGTGTTGCGGCAGTTGTTCGACGCCGATCAGGTCGCCGCCGTCGAGGCCGAGTTCCGGCGCATCGTCGAGGAGGACGCGCCGTGAGCGCCGCCCCCATCCACCCCGGCCAGTTCCGGCTCGCGCGGGTGCAGGTGGTCAACTGGGGCACCCTGCACGGGCATCACGACATTCCCTTGGCCCGCAAGGGTTTTCTCATCACGGGCGCGTCCGGCTCGGGCAAGTCGACGCTCATCGACGCGATCTCGACGGTGCTCATGCCGGGCGGCAGCGTGCGGTTCAACGCGGCCGCGCAGGAGTCGGCGGCCGGGTCGGGCCGCAACTTCGTCAGCTACATCCGTGGCGCGTGGCGGCGCGAGGCCGACGCCGACACCGATGCGCTCACCGCCTCCTACCTGCGCACCGGCGCCACGTGGAGCGCGGTCGCGCTGACGTACAACGCCGCCGACGGCACGGCCCCGGTGACCCTGGTCAAGCTCATGCACCTGCGCCGGGGCGCCAACGCCAACAACGAGATCTCGCACCTGCACCTGATCCTCGACACCGACGTGGAGCTGACCGACCTCGAACCGTTCGTCACGCGGGGAATCGACACCCGGGGCATCCGCAAGCGCTGGCCGGACGCGGTCGTCAACCCCAGCTACGCGCCGTTCGCCCGCGCGTTCCGGTCCAAGCTCGGCATCTCGTCGGAGGCCGCGCAGCGGCTGCTGCACCGCACGCTGTCCGCGAAGAGCCTGAACAGCCTCGACCAGCTGTTGCGCGACTACATGCTCGACGAGCCGCCGACGTTCGCGATGGCCGAGCGGGCCACCACGCAGTTCCGCGAGCTGCGCGAGGCGCATCGCGTCGTCGTCGACGCCCGTCGTCAGGTCGAGACGCTCGAGCCGCTCGTCGCGCTGGCCGACACCCGTCGCACCGGGCTGCAGTCCCAGCGCGACCTGCAGGACGAGACCGATCACCTCGACGCGGTGCACGCCCGGATGACGGTGGACCTGCTCAGCGACAGGCTCGACGAGACGCGGGCGCAGACGGGTCTGCTGCAGGCCGCCGCGGACAAGACCGCCGACGAGGCCGACCGCGCCGGCGAACGCACCCTCGATCTGCGGGTGCGCGCCGAGAGCGCCGGCGACGGCCGGCTCGCGACCCTCCGCGTGCACAAGGAGACCGCCGAGACCGCACTCGAACGAATCACCCGGCAACGCAAACGATTCGACGTCGCCCTCGCGCACTGGGAGGCGGAGACACCGGCCGCCGCGGACGACTTCGCGCATCTGCAGGCCCAGCTCGAGAGGGAACTGCGCGAGCTCGACGCGACCGCCGACACGCGCAGGGCCGAACTGTACGAGGTGGCCGGCGCGCTCGCCGAGCGCCGGAAGACGATCCGCGAACTGATCGCCGACCGGGAGGTCCTGGCCCGGCGCCGGTCGAACCTCGATCCCGACCTGCTGCGCGCCCGGGAACTGGTGTGCTCGGCGGCCGGACTCGGCGAGGACGCCCTGCACTTCGCGGGCGAGCTGATCGCGGTGCGCGCCGAGCACGCCGAGTGGACGGGTCCGATCGAGCGGGTCCTGGGCGGATTCGGGCGCACCCTGCTGGTGCCCGACGAGCTGTACCCGCGGGTGGCCGCCGCCGTCGACGCACACCATCTCGGTGCCCGCCTCGTATACCGGCGAGTCCGGACGGGCGTCGGTGCGCCGGACGCACCCACCACCGCCGACGGCTCGCTCGTCCGCAAGCTCGAGGTGCGCCCCGGCCCGCTCGCCGCGTGGCTGCAGCACCACCTGGCGGACCGCTTCGACTACGCGTGCGTCGACACCGCCGACGACCTGCGCGGCGTCCCGCGGGGCGTGACCCGGGCCGGTCAGGTCAAGCACGGTGGCGACCGGCACGAGAAGGACGACCGGCGGCGCATCGACGACCGCAGCCGCTGGGTCCTCGGCTTCGACAACGAGGCCAAGCTCGCCGACCTGCGCCGGCGCATCGGCGACGCCGAGACCGACGTCGACGCGCTGCAACGGCGGCAGGAGGCTCTCGAGCGTGCCGAGTCCGCGATCCAGCTGCGCCGGCAGGCCGCCGCGGTGATCCGCGAGTCCGCGTGGTCCGACGTCGACGTCGCGGCGGCGGGGAACGCGGTGGACGCGATCGAGGAACGGCTGCGCGAGTGGATGCAGGGCAACACCGAATACGCCACGCTCACCGCGGATCTGGCTCGCGCCGAGAGCGAGGAACGCGCCGCCCGGCAGGCGCACACCGCGGCGCTGGCCAAGCTCGAACAGCACCGGGACGAGCTGACCCGGGTGCAGGCGCGGCTCGACGAGGCGCAGGCCCACGCCGGCACGGCGGTGCCCGACCCGATCGCCGCGCGCATCCGGGCCCGGTTCGCCGCGGCGGTCCGCCGCGTCACCGTCGACAACATCGACCGGGCCCTGAGCACGGTGGGTCGCGCGATCAACGAGGAGATGCGGTCCGCGCAGCACGACACCGCGGACGCCGAGCGCCGCATCACCGCCATCCTCACCGGCTACCTCGCCGAGTGGGAGGCGCGGCGCGCCGAGATGCGCTCCGAGGCCGAGTACGTCGACGACGCCCTCGCGGTGCTCGCCCGGCTGCGCAGCGACGGCCTGCCCGCCTACGAGGACGAGTTCTTCCGGCTGCTGCGCGAGCAGTCGCACCGCAACATCGGGGAGCTGGCGCGCGCGATCCGTAAGGCTCCGGGTGAGATCCGCTCACGTATCGAGCCGGTGAACGAATCGCTGCGCCGCTCGCCGTTCGACACCGACCGGATCCTGCGCATCGACGTCAAGGACCGGCGCTCCCCCGCCGCGTCGGAGTTCCTGGCGGAGCTGCTGCAGATCACGAGCGGCGCGTGGAAGGAGGAGGACCGGGCCGCGGCGGAGCGGCGGTTCGAACAGATGGCGGCGGTGCTCGAACGGCTCGACTCCGGCGAGCCCGCCGACCTGCGGTGGAAGCGCCTCGTGCTCGACTCCCGCCTGCATGTCGGATTCATCGGGGTGGAGGTCGACCCGGAGGGCAACGACGCCAACTATCACGACTCGAGCTCCGGCCTGTCGGGTGGACAGGCGCAGAAGCTGGTGTTCTTCTGCCTCGCGGCGGCGCTGCGCTATCAGCTGGCCGCCGCCGGGGAGGAGCTGCCGCGCTACGGCACCGTGATCCTCGACGAGGCGTTCGATCGCGCCGACCCCGCGTACACGCGACGGGCGCTGGACGTGTTCACCCAGTTCGGGTTCCACATGGTGCTTGCCACCCCGCTCAAGCTGCTGCAGACCCTCGACGACTACATCGACGGCGTGGCCGCGGTGAGCATCCGCGACAAGCGCTACTCGCAGATCGCACTGTTGCCGATCCGCGGGGACGGCACGTGAGCGCACTGTGCGTGCCGCCGTCCGCGGTCGCCGGCAAGGCCCAGGTTGCCTACCGCAGCCGCCGCACCCGATGGATCACCGATCCCACTGCGGCCGAATCGGATTCGCTGTCGATCGGGCTGCATCCGCCGTCCGAGCGGCGGGTCGCGCAGGATCCCGACGCCGTCGTCGCGTGGGTGCGTGCCTGGCACGGCTACCCGGGTGCCGGGCGGGTCGAGTGGGAGACGCGGCGCTGGCCGAGCTTCGGCACGCAGGAAGTGCCGATGCGCCTGCTGCTTTCGGGCGCGACCGAGATCGCCGCCGCGGCCGCACGAGCACCCGAGTGGCGCACCCTCACCGAACGGCAGGCGCGGCTGCTCGACGGACTCGGCCCCGGCACCGCGACGCTCGCGACAGCGATCGCCGCGACGCATGCCCGCTGGCTGGAGCTGGACGAGCCGGACTTCGCGCGGCTCGTCGCGGCGGTGCGCTGGCTGGCCGAGCATCCGTCGTCGGGGCTGTTCGTCCGCCAGCTGCCGGTGCCCGGCGTCGACACCAAATGGGTGTCGCGGCACCGCGGCCTGGTCGAGACGCTGCTCGACGGCGTGCGGGGCGATCGTGACCTGGGGGTGCGGTCGCTGCCGCGGATGTGCGAGGTGGCCGTGTGCGACCGGGCGCTGCTGGCGGGGGCGCCCCGGATCTTCGCGACGTCGCTCGACGAGCTGGCGGCACTGCCGGTGAAGCCGGCCCGCACCCTGATCCTGGAGAACAAGGAGGGCCTGCACGCGCTGCCGGAGCTGCCGGCGACGGTGGCGGTGCACGGCGGTGGCTACGCGGTGCACGAGCTGGCGGACGTGCCGTGGCTCGCCGCCTCCGACGTCGTGTACTGGGGTGACCTGGACACGCACGGTTTCGCGATCCTCGACCGGCTCCGCGGCCGCCTCCCGCACGTGCGCAGCCTGCTCATGGACCGCGGCACCGTCGAGCGGTGGCGCGACCTCGCCGTGCCCGAGGCGTCACCCGCCCCGCACACGCCCGCACACCTGACCGGACCGGAACGCGACGCGCTGGCGACGGTGCGTGCCGAGGGTCTGCGGCTCGAACAGGAGCGGATCCCGTGGCCGTACGTCGTCGCCCATCTCGAGGCGCTGTAGGCGCGGGCGTCGAGCCTGCCGCCCCGCCCGGGCCGCCG
Source organism: Rhodococcus sp. YH1 (assembly GCF_009939605.1). Lineage (NCBI taxonomy): Bacteria > Bacillati > Actinomycetota > Actinomycetes > Mycobacteriales > Nocardiaceae > Rhodococcus > Rhodococcus sp. YH1. The sequence goes on from NZ_WVTE01000174.1 coordinate 16,408, forward strand.
GTTCCGGGGTCGCCTTCCCTCCTGCGCCTTCACGATGTGCCTGAAGTTGCAATAGTGAACTAGAATCAAACTTCTCGTTCCCGGGATCTTTCGCGGGAAATCCCTTCACAGGAAAGGAGCACTCCGACGCACACGCCGGCCCCCCACACCGTTCATCTCGTCTCCCTGCCCCACAGCGTCGGGGAGGCTCCCCCGATCGCGTCCGAGCGGCCCCGGTTGCACGGCCACCCGGACATCGTGTGGTTCCGGGATCGCTATGCGATCCCCATCTCGACGACCACGCCGCACGAGGCGATGCTCGAGGATTTGCATTTCGTGCGCCGGGTCCTCGACGACGCCGGCATCGACTATCTGCTGGTCCGCGGCGACGGCGCGCGCCCGGTGCTGGCGGTGGACTGGGCCGACCGCAAGGAACTCCGCGCCGCGCTGGTCGTCGCGTGCACCGACGAACCGTTCTACTCCAAGACGGTCGGCGCCAAGCGGCGCCGTCCGGTGCTCGTCGCCGACGGCCGGCTTTCCCCTAGTTCCAAGGACCGGGCGTTCCGACTGTTCCGGCCGCGAGTCGAGCTGACCAGCGGGCTGCGGTACGGGGCGTCGAACGGGGTGCAGATCGAGCTGTGGTCGCACACCGACGACGAAATCCTCCTGCCGAAAGAGAACGCCCTGACCCGGCGCAGCGTGCCGCGGGAGGAGATCACCCGCACCACCGTCGAGCGCTACGGGCAGACGTGGCCGACGATCGAGGGGATGTTCGCGACCCATCCGTCGGACGTCCCGTTCGAGATCGACCTGGTGTTCTCGTGGGTGGACGGCTCGTCGAAGGAGTGGCAGGCCGAACGCGCCAAGCGCATGCAGAACTACGTGGTGGGCGAGGGCGACGACTCCCCCGCGCGCTTCCGGCAGATCAACGAGCTGAAGTACGCGCTGCGCTCCGTGCACATGTATGCGCCGTGGATCCGGCGGATCTTCGTCGCGACCGACTCGGAGCGACCGGACTGGCTGGCCGACGACGGCCGGGTCACGTTCGTGCGCAGCGAGGAGTTCTTCGCCGACCCGTCGGTGCTGCCCACCCACAATTCGCAGGCCGTCGAGTGCCAGCTGCATCACATCCCGGGTCTGTCCGAGCACTTCCTGTACTCGAACGACGACATGTTCTTCGGCCGCGCGGTGGATCCGCAGATGTTCTTCTCCGCCGGCGGGGTCACGAAGTTCATCGAGGCGGACACCCGGATCGGGTTGGGCCGGAACCACAAGAAGCGCAGCGGTTTCGAGAACGCGGCACGCGTGAATCGCCGGCTGCTCGAGGACCGGTTCGGGGTGACGATCACCCGGCACCTCGAACACACGCCGGTGCCCCTGCGCAAGAGCATCATGGTGGAGATGGAGCGGGAGTTCGCGGAGGAGTTCGCCGCGACGGCGGCGAGCACGTTCCGGGCCGCGGAGAACATCTCGGTGACGAACTCCTTCTACCACTACTACGCGCTGATGACCGGCCGGGCGGTGCAGCAGACGACGGCCCGCATGCGGTACGTCGACACGACGATGAAATCGGGGCTGCGCGAGCTGGACACGCTGCTGGCGAAGCGGAAGATGGACTTCTTCTGCCTCAACGACGGCAGCGTGCCCGAGGTCGACCTCGAGGTGCGGACGGCCAAGGTCACGCAGTTCCTGGAGCGGTACTACCCGATCCCGGCGCCGTGGGAGACGGACTACCCGGGGCGGGCGTGACCTGCGCTCTCGGACGCACCGGGCCGCCCCGCTTATCCGCGGGGCGGCCCGGCCGGGTGAACGCGAACTCGGGGACGACGCCGGGCCGGCGTCGACGCTCACCGCCCGTTCGGTGACGAGGCGAGGGCGGGAAACACCCAGCTTCCGTCGAGGACCTCCGCACGCGGGCGATACAGGCGAACGAGATAGTTCCACCCCTCCGTGAGGGGAAGGTGATTGGCGCGGTCCGCATCGTCGCCGCCACCGAAACGGACGGTGATCGAGCCGTCGGCGTTGGGAACGCCTGTGAGGTTGTTGATGCTGTAGGCGTGGTGCTCGTTCGGTTCGAAGAAGCCCTCGGCGTTGTAGACCGAGACGGACCAGAAGCCGTCGACGGGCACATCGCCGACGGTCAACTCGTACTCTCCGACCGGCAGTCCCGGATCGACACCGATGTACACGGCCTCCTCGGTCGGAAGGCCGCCCCAGCCGGCGGCGGTACCGATCAGGTGCCGGACCGGGTCGACGGTGTTCCGGGCACCGAACATCCGATCGAAGCCGGTCAGTCCTCGTGCCAGCGCCAGCAGCGCCTCCCGCGTCGCGTCGAGGCTCGCACGGTCGTAGTCGGGCGCCGCGAACGGCGTCGACGAGCCGACTTCGAGACGGAACCGGTCCTGGAGCGAGACCACGGTGCGGACGTCGTCCGGATCGGAGGGATCGACGAGAATCCGCACCGCGACGGCGACGTACGGTGTCGGGAACTCGTCGGCCGTGAACCTGTGCTCTCCCGGGTCGTGGAGGATCCGATCGACATGGTGGTCCTGGTCGACCACCATCACGGACATGTACCGCCGACCGCCGTCGGGGATGGTGAGCGTCGCTCCCTCCGAGGTGTCGACGATCGCGAGGCTGTACAGGGTGTCGCGGTTCATCCGGATCACCGTCTGCTGCTCGACCGAGGCGGGCTCCCGGTTGTGCCGGAGCACATTGATGCCCCCGGCGTCCCGCTGAAGGTCGAGAAACATCCGATCCGTCTCCGCGCGAACGAAGTTGTCCACATTCACCGGAATCGATGTCATGCGCGGCAGCCTAGACGACGAACACCCCATGCGCTGTCCGATTCGTCCGCCTCCGCGACGGACCGGGGTTCCCTGCCGGAACTGCCGGGCCGGCCGCCGGGCACGGTGCGGCCCCGTCTCATTCCGGCTCCGACATCCGCGCGCGGCGCGCGAGGGTGGCGGCGACGCCGGCCGCGGCCGCGCGCACCGACGTGGCGTGCCGCTCGGGATGGAAGCGGGCCACGGGACCGGTGACACTGAGGGCCGCGATCGGCCGGTCGTCGGGGTCGAGTACCGGCGCGGCGACGCAGGTGATGCCCATCGCGGATTCCTCGCGTTCGTACGCGACCCCCTCGTCGACGATGCGTTCGAGCTGTGCGCGCAGCAGTCCGGGCCCGGACAGCGTCTTCGGTGTGCGCCGTTCGAGTGGCCCGGCGAGCACCCTCTCGATGATCTCCGGATCGGAGTATGCGAGGAGGGCCTTTCCGATGGCCGTGCAGTGCAGCGGCATTCGGCCACCGAGACGGGACGGGGAGCGGGCCTGCCGGTGTCCCCCAATCTTGGAGATGTAGACCACTTCGGTGCCCTCGAGGATGCCGAGGTGCACCGTCTCGTGCGTCCGCTCGTACAGGTCCTCCATGAACGGGGTTGCGACCTCGATCAAGCTGCGTTCGGTGGACGCCCGCATTCCGAGTTCGAACAGTTGCCCGCTCAGCCGGTAGCCGGCCTGGGTGCGGTCGAGAAGGCGCACCTTGACGAGGTCGGAGACCAGCCGGTGCAGGGTGCCCTTGGGGATGCCGGTGCGCCGGCCGAGTTCCGCGAGGCTGAGCCCGTGGTCGTCGACGGTGAACGCATACAGCACGGTGACGACCTTGCCGAGCACGGTGTTCGGGTCGATCTGCACGTCGCTGGGAGTGTGCACCGCATTCACCCTTTCGTCCGGTGACCTGGCGATTCGGGTCACCCGCCACTGTACGTTCCACTGAGTCGAACACTTTCCTGGCCGGATGCCGGCTCGCCCGGCGACAGTGGGCAGACCAATTCCCTTCGACCTTCCGGGACCGCCATGACCCCCTCCCCAGGAACCGACCGCATGCCGGCTCCGCCCTCCGCCGGCGGCGCCGCGACGGACGATCCGGCTGTACACGCGGCCTTCGTCCGGATCGACCACGCGGTGCGCACCCACTCACCGTGCCCGCCGGTGCGTGACCTCATCGGCAGCTCCGATATCGAGCGCGCCTACGCGGTCCAGACGAAACTGAACGCGGCACGCACGGCCGCCGGCGCTCGTGTGGTCGGTCGCAAGATCGGGCTCACGTCACCGGCGGTCCAGCGGCAACTCGGCGTGGACCGGCCCGACTTCGGTGTCCTGTTCGACGACATGCAGTACACCGAGGACGAACCCGTGCCCTTCCACCGCCTGCTGCAACCGAAGGTCGAGGCGGAGATCGCCTTCGTGCTCGGGCAGGACCTCGCCGACGGCCCGCTCGACGACCGGCGCATCCGCGACAGCGTCGACTACGCCGTCGCCGCCCTCGAGATCGTCGACAGCCGGATCGCAGGCTGGGACATCACCTTCGGGGACACGGTCGCCGACAATGCCTCGTCCGGGCTGTTCGTCCTCGGCACCCGGCGCCGCGGGCTCGACGAGTTCGAACCGGTCGACACCGAGATGGCGATGCGTGTCGACGGCGCGGCGGTGTCCACCGGGAACGGCGCGGCCTGCCTGGGCGACCCGCTGCGGGCCCTGGCGTGGCTCGCCGACACCGCCCGCCGGTTCGGTGAACCGCTCCGCGCCGGGCAGATCGTCCTGTCCGGGGCCCTCGGGCCGATGGCGCCCGTCCACCCCGGCTCCACCGTCACCGCGGACATCACCGGACTCGGTTCGGTGACCGCGACCTTCACCGAGGAGGACCACACATGAGCACCCGCAGAACACAGGTGGCCGTCATCGGCTCCGGCAACATCGGCACCGACCTGATGATCAAGGTGATCCGGAACTCGACCAATCTCGAGATGGGCGCCATGGTCGGCATCGACCCGGAGTCGGACGGCCTGGCCCGCGCCCGCCGGCTGGGTGTCCCCACCACCGCCGACGGCGTGGCGGGTCTGATCGGCCTGCCGAACTTCGACGAGATCGGCTTCGTGTTCGACGCGACGTCGGCACGGGCGCACCGGGCAAACGCCCGGGCGCTCGAACCCTACGGCAAGCGGCTGATCGACCTCACGCCCGCAGCGATCGGCCCCTTCGTCGTTCCGGCCGTCAACCTCGACGCACACCGGCACGCCCCGAACGTCAACATGGTCACCTGCGGTGGGCAGGCAACCATCCCCGTCGTGGCGGCGGTCTCGCGCGTCACGCCCGTCGCCTACGCCGAGATCGTCGCATCCATCGCGTCGAAGTCCGCCGGACCCGGCACCCGCGCGAACATCGACGAGTTCACCGAGACGACGGCGCACGCGATCGAGTCGGTCGGCGGCGCGGCCCGGGGCAAGGCGGTGATCGTCCTGAACCCTGCCGAGCCGCCACTGATCATGCGGGACACCGTGTTCTGCCTGATCTCCGAGCCGAGCGCAGTCGTGCACGACGCCGTCCGGGAGTCGATCGAGCGGATGGTCGCCGACGTCGCCGCCTACGTGCCGGGCTACCGGCTCAAGCAGCGGGTGCAGATCACCCCGGTTCCGCAGGGGCAACCGGTGCATACCCTGCTCGCCGACGGCGCCCCGGCCACACCCACCCACCAGGTGTCGGTATTCCTCGAGGTCGAGGGTGCCGCCCACTATCTGCCCGCGTACGCGGGCAACCTCGACATCATGACCTCGGCCGCCCTGCGGTTCGCGGAGGCCGCCGCCGAGACGGACACCGCGCGCGCGGCAGAACTGGAGACCACCCGATGACGACCGAACTGTTCATCCAGGACGTCACGCTCCGGGACGGGATGCACGCCGTTCGGCACCGCATCACCCCGGACGACGTGGGCCGTATCGTGGCCGCGCTGGACGCGGCCGGTGTCGACGCCATCGAGGTCGCCCACGGCGACGGACTGGCCGGGGGCAGCCTCAACTACGGACCGGGCAGCCACACCGACTGGGAGTGGATCGAGGCCGCGGCCGCGAACGTGTCCCGGGCGCGCCTCACCACCCTGCTCCTGCCCGGGATCGGCACGATCCGCGAACTCGAGCACGCCTACCGGCTCGGGGTCCGCTCGGTGCGCGTGGCCACGCACTGCACCGAGGCGGACGTCTCGGCCCAGCACATCGCCACGGCCCGCGAGCTGGGCATGGACGTCTCCGGATTCCTCATGATGAGCCACATGGCACCGCCCGCCGAACTGGCGCGACAGGCGAAGTTGATGGAGTCCTACGGCGCGCACTGCGTCTACGTGACCGACTCCGGCGGTCGTCTGACCATGGACGGGGTACGCGAACGGGTTCGGGCCTACCGGAACGTGCTCGACCCGGGCACCGAGATCGGTATCCACGCCCACGAGAATCTGTCGTTGTCGGTGGCGAACTCCGTGGTCGCCGTCGAGGAAGGTGTCACTCGCGTCGATGCCTCCCTGGCCGGACACGGCGCCGGGGCCGGCAACTGCCCGCTCGAGGCGTTCGTCGCCGTCGCCGACCTGCAGGGCTGGACCCACGGCAGCGACCTGTTCGCGCTGCAGGACGCCGCCGACGACCTGGTCCGGCCGCTTCAGGATCGGCCGGTCCGGGTGGACCGCGAGACCCTCACCCTCGGCTACGCCGGCGTGTACTCCTCGTTCCTCCGCCACGCGGAAGCAGCGTCCGAGCGTTACGGCATCGACGTGCGCACCCTCCTGCTCGAGGTCGGGCGGCGCGCGCTCGTCGGCGGGCAGGAGGACATGATCGTGGATATCGCCCTCGGCCTGTCGGGGGAACGTGCGGCGCGCGCCTAGACGCGGACGGTGACGTCCGGGTTCTCGGGAATGCGGCTCCCGGCCTCGGCGAGACGCTGCGCCGCGTCCTCCGCGGTGGACGGCCGGCCGGTGGTGATGTAGCTGCCGGTCGGCACCACGGAGTGGACGATGGTGTCCGGGTAGACGTGCACGAGATTGAAGCCCTGGGCACCGTCGTGGCCGCGCTGGCACCCGGCCGGAACGTTGAGGTCCTGGGTGTAGCACGTCGAGGAGGCCACGGAGACGGGGATGTCGGCGAAGGTCGCGGTCGTGGTGTAGTGCAGGTGCCCGGCGAGGATGGTGCGCACGTCGGTGCCGCGCAGCACCTCGGCGAGGCCGGCCTGGTCGCGCAGCTCGACGAGCACGGCCTGGTCGAACACGCTGGGCACCGGCGGGTGGTGCATGGCGAGGATGGTGCCGAAGCGCGCCGACGTCTCGAGTTCCTGCGCCAGCCAGTTCAGCTGTTCCTGCGAGATCTCGCCGTGGTGGAAGCCGGGCACCGAGGTGTCGAGGGTGATGATGCGCAGGCCGTTGACGTCGTATACGCGGTCGATCGGGCCGGTGGACGGCGCTTGATCCAGCAGCAGTTCGCGGAAGGTGGCGCGGTCGTCGTGGTTGCCCATGGCCCACACGATCTGCGCGCCGAGTGCCTGCGCGACGGGCTCGACGAGGCCGCGCAGCTTCGAGTAGGCGTCGGGCTGGCCGCGGTCGGCGAGGTCGCCGGTGAACACGAGCGCGTCCGGCTGTACCTGGGACGCGCGGATGTCGGCGAGAATCTGCCGCACCCGGGCGTCGGCGTCGACCGTCCCGTAGAGCAGTTCGTCTCCGCCGACCAGGTGGGTGTCGGTGATGTGCAGCAGGGTGTGCGAGGGCCTCGGGTATTCGGCTATTCGCTCGGCCCCACGAGGGCTGCCCATGATCTCTCACTTCCGTTCGCCGACGTGCTCAGGGGCACACGTCGAGTATGACCATAGTCGAACGGGTTCGGGTTGCCCTTGGGCACCCCGGAGTCGACGCGACGGCGAACAGGGCGGAAACCTCGGGTGCCGTCAGGCGAGATGCGCCCCCAACGGCGTGGATTCCGGCTGGTCGAGGCGCCAGAACATGCCGCCGTCGCACGATTCGACGTCACCGCTGAGGTAACTGGCGACGGCGACGGCGGCGGTGGTCGGATCGGGAAACCGTCGGCCCTCCATCGGACCGGCCGTGATCTCGAGGACGCCGGTGGCGGGGTCGAACCGCCCCTTCACCCGGTAGCCGTCCCAGTCGGCGAGCACCGGCAGCCGCGGGTCCTCGGCGACCTCGGGTTCGGCTGCCCCGCGTGCCTTGCCCGAGGCGCTCGCCTTGCGCGCGCGGTTGCGGGCGAGCCGCTCCTGCTCGGCCTCGGCCGCGTCGTCGTCGGTGTAGCGGGTGGTGTCCTTGGCCGGCGTCAGGCCGAGCAGGTCCCAGCGGTCCTTGCCGTGGGCGACGCTGCTGAGCGGGATGGCATGGCTTCCGGTGCGGGTCCGGCCGCGCGCATCGGCCATCCAGATGTCGACCTCGGCGGCGATCCCCGCCGCGACCTCGTCGGACGGCAGCACGAAGTACGTCACCGGGGTGCTCCCCAGGTCCACGAAGACCCAGAACTGCGAGCCCGTGTCGTCGGCGTCCGGCAGGGCGTCCTGCCGTCGCGCCTGCCAGTCCCCGTCGATCTTGGCGCGGACGCGCACGATGCAGCTGTTCCCGTCGACGCCCCACACCTGGACCGGGTTGCGCGGCAGGTGCTCGAGCCGCTCGGCGCGGCCCCCGCGCTGGATGACCTCGGAAATGAAGGCTTGGATGCCTCGACCGGCCGTATCTTGCACTCGACTGCGTCCATTTCTGTGCTGCGCCCCGTACGCATCGGTGAGCTGTGTTGCGACGGGTCCAACGCGGCACGACTCGAGTTTCTGTACTCCAGAGTACGGGCAGGGGTTCGGCGGTGACCGGACGAGTCGGCCTTCGGTGGGTCGGACCGGGTGCCGCGACGACGTCCGCCCCGCGCCGACGAGGGGTAATTTTGCTGCCATGAGCACGTCCTGGCAGGACCCGAAGGCTGTGAACCTGATGCTCGACGACTGCGACACCTGGGCGGTGGTCGGGCTGTCCGGCAATCCCGGCCGGACCGCGTATCGGATCGCGCGCCTGTTGCAGGAGCGCGGCAAGCGGATCGTCCCCATTCATCCGAACGCGCCGACGGTGCTCGGCGAGCAGGGCTACGCGTCCCTCGCCGACGTCCCGTTCCCGGTCGAGGTGGTCGACGTGTTCCGCCGGTCGGAGTCGGCGGGCGAGTTCGCCGACCAGGCCGTCGCGATCGGCGCGAAGGGAGTGTGGTTCCAGCTCGGCGTGATCGACGAGGACGCGTTCCGGCGCACCACCGAGCAGGGCGTGGCGATGGTGATGGACGCGTGCCCGGCGATCGAGTGGGGCAGGCGGCGCGGCTGAGCCCGCTGCTGCGCCGCGGCGTCGCCCTCGCTGACCGGCCGCCCGCCGGCGACGGCCGGCGGGCGTGCCGATCGAGCGGAGGGGTCAGGACGCCAGGATCCGGGCCTTCTCGGCCTCGAACTCGGCCTCGGTGAGCACGCCTTGTGTTTTCAGCTCGGCGAGGTCCTTCAATGCGGCGATCCGGTCCGTCCCTCCCGGGGCCGCCGGGGCGGTCGGCGCCGGGGCAGGTTCGGGCGGGTACTGCGCATCGCGGTCGTATGGAGCCTGCTCCTGCGCCGCCCACCGCTGGCCCTGCCGCCGGGACACCCGGTTGGACACGGCGGTGGCGGTTCCGGCCACCACGGCGGTACGGGCGACTCCGCGAAGCAGTCCGGGCATGGTGCACTCCTCGGGTACTCGAATGGTATGTCGATTCGAATTGCTCTGTTCTACTTCAGCTTTCAGATCCAAGGGCGTCCAGAGACGACAGGATGCTCTGCACCGGGATGCGGCCCGACGCGACGAGCTGGGCGCCGTTGCGACGCAGTGCCCGCGCGAAGGGCGCGGCCCAGGTGTTCTCGTAGACCAGGACGGCTGCCGAGCAGCCCGGCTCGAGCGCGGCTCCGGCTTCCTCGAAGTCGGTGTCGTCGAGCAGACCCGAGGCGGCCTCCGCGAACAGGGTCACGTCGATCTCGCCCTCGAGCCCGACCTCGGCGATGTCGATGCCGGCGACGGAGCCGTCGGGGTCCTTGCGGACGAACGCCAGGTCCAGCACGCGGATGATGCCGCGCTCGACGAGGTCGCGCAGGAGCGGTAGCGCCGACCCGTCGGGAGGGCGATCGGCAGGAAACTCGATGACGAGATAGTCGACCGGACCCATCTCGTCGATGTCGGAATCGGTCACCAGGAGCCTCGTTTCAGCGACGGAACCAGTGTTCGGCGGGCGCACCACCCCACCACCTGTTCGACGATAGTCCGCGCGCGGCAACCCGCATCAGTTTTTGCACATGTGGTATCGGGACACCGACCCGCCCCCGGCGCATGCCGGTCTCGTGACCGCTTCGAAACGGGAGAAAGGCCCAAAGCCACTGCAGAGAAACAGAGCCGAAGCGCACACTGGGCGATACCAGTCCCGCCTCGGAAGGGGAGCATCATGTCTCAGAACGTGCGTGCCGATCAGGAAGGCATGTCCGTCAAACAGGGCATCGCCGCGGGGACGTCGATCGGGGCCGCGGTCATCATGGCCACGATCGGCATCCTGCAGTTCTTCCAGGGGATTGCGGCGGTGGCCGAGGACGAGGTGTTCGTCCAGGGCCAGGAGTACACCTTCAAATTCGACCTCACCACCTGGGGGTGGGTCCACATCGTCTTCGGCGTGGTGATGGTGGTCGTGGGCATCGCCCTGATCAGCGGCGCGACGTGGGCACGAGTGTCGGCAATTGTCATCGCTGCGCTGTCGATCCTCGCGAACTTCCTGTGGCTCCCGTACTACCCGTGGTGGTCGATCCTGATCATCGCGCTCGACGTGGTGGTGATCTGGGCGATCTCGACCTGGAACCCGCGAGCCGACTACTACTGACCAGGGCGAGGAGGAGATCCGGACCTTCGTTCCCCTGCTGATCGAGAAGTCGGCCTGGCGCGAAATCGGGAATGCTTCTCGCTCGTCCCGGACCGGTCGCACATAGGCGGACAGCAATGGCACCACAGGGAACCGGGGCCCAGGACGATTCGGCGCCGAGCGCGCCCGACACGGCGACCACCGGTGCAGGTCTTCCCGGCTCCGGACATCGCACCGCGACCGTGGAGGCCGCGGCAGGAGACGACGAGAGCCGGTCGCCCGAGACCGTGGGCCGCCGGAAGCTGCTGTACGTCACCCTTCCGGGGTGCTGGGGCGCACTGATCTTCGCCTGCTTGTCGTTCACGCCGTCGCTGCTACCACGCGGAGGCCTGCTCCAGGGCATGATCTGTGGCATTACTGCCGCGATCGGCTACGGGTTGGGGGTGTTCGCGGCGTTCGTGTGGCGCGCATTCGCCGACCGAGGCCCTCGACGTCCGCGGCGCGGCTCCTGGCTGGTCTTCCTCGTCGCCGCGGCGGTGCTTTTCGTCGGCTCCTTCGCCATCGGTCAGTACTGGCAGCACGAGATCCGCGTGTTGATGGGGGTCACCGAGTACAACGTCGCGCTCGTGGTCCTCTCCCCCGTCGTGGCTGCAGTGATGTTCGGTCTCCTCCTGGCGGTCGGGCGCGGCGTCCGGGGCTTGTATCGCTGGCTGGCCGCTCTGCTCAACCGGTGGATCGGACATCGCGCGGCGACCGTGGTCGGGTGGCTCGCGGTCGCCTGGCTCGTCTATGCGGTCGTGTCGGGTGTGCTGCTCGGTGGCCTCGTCGGTGTCGCCAACTCGGCGTTCTCGGTGCGGGACACCATGACCCCGGAGGGCATACAGCAGCCCACGACCGGCCTGCGTTCGGGCGGACCGGGATCGGTGGTGCCGTGGGAGTCGTTGGGGTGGCAGGGGCGCAGCTTCATCGGCTCCGGCCCCTCCACGGAGGAGCTCACACAGTTCGCCCAACGCCCGGCCCTGGAGCCGATCCGGACCTATGCCGGACTGGCGTCGGCCGACGACTCCGAATCCCGGGCGGCGTCGGCGGTCGAGGACCTCAGCCGTGCCGGAGGTTTCCAGCGGGGGAACCTGCTGGTGATCACCACCACGGGAAGCGGGTGGGTGGACCCGGCGCTGGTGGATTCGTTCGAGTATCTCACCGGTGGCGACGCGGCGACCGTGGCGCTCCAGTACTCGTACCTGCCGTCGTGGATCTCCTATCTGGTCGATCAGTCGAAGGCCCGGCAAGCCGGTCGCGATCTGTTCGACGCGGTCTACGACGTGTGGTCGAAACTGCCACAGGACAACCGCCCCCGGCTGTTCGTCGCCGGAGAGAGCCTCGGCTCGTTCGGCGGCGAGACCGCCTTCAGCGGCGAATACGATCTGCGCAACCGCACCTCGGGGACGCTGTTCGTCGGCCCCCCGAACTTCAACACCCTGTTCCGGGAATTCAGCGATCGGCGTGCCCCGGGCAGCCCGGAGATCGAGCCGGTCTACCAGAACGGACGCACGGTGCGGTTCACCAACGATCCCCGGACGGAGATTCCTCCTGCGGACACGCCCTGGGACGGCAGTCGGGTCCTGTACCTGATGCATCCGTCCGACCCGATCGTCTGGTGGAGCCCGAATCTGATCCTCGGCGAACCGGACTGGATCGGTCAGCCACCCGGACAGGATGTGCTCGAGGAGATGTTCTGGATGCCGTTCGTGACGTTCTGGCAGGTCACCGCGGACCTGCCGTTCTCCACCGGTGTCCCGGGCGGCCACGGCCACAAATACACCTCCGGGTACGTCGACGGATGGAACGCGGTCATGCAACCGACGGGGATCACCCCCGAGCAACTCACCACCCTCCGGACGATCATCGAAGCCGGCGAGTAGGACAGGAAGGGGCGTTCCGGTGGCGATGATTCGAGTGATGTTCCGGCACCGAATCTTCCGAGACCCGGGGAACCACCTGCTCGTCGACGTCGACGACAGTCCGACCAGGGCGTGGCGGTAGTGATGGACGCGCGCCCGGCCGTCGGGTGCGGCAGGCGGCGCGGCTGACGGCCCTACCGAGCGGCCGGCGAGCGGGCGACGCACCCGGGCACGGCCTCCCGGGGTGCCGCGAGCCGGTAGCTGCCGGCGTGGAACAGCAGCGGCTCGTCCTCTCCCCGTTCGTACTCCCGCACCCGGCCGACGAAGATGGTGTGATCGCCCTCCACGTAAGCATTTTCGCGGGTGCACACGAACCGGGCGAGGCATCCGCCGAGCAGCGGCACCCCGCCGGGCCCCTCGTCGACCGGCAGCCCGGCGAACTTGTCCTCGGCGGGCCGGGAGAACCGCTGCGACAGCCCCTGCTGCTCGACCCCCAGCACGTGGACTGCGAAATACTCGGCGGTGCAGAACGTTTCATAGCTGGGCGCCCGGTTGGCGAGGCAGAACAGCAGCAGGGGCGGATCGAGCGACAGGGAGGTCAACGAGTTCGCGGTGATGCCGGCCCGCCGGGCGCCGGCACCGCGCGCGGTGATGACGGTGACGCCGGTGGCGAACTGACCGAAGGCGTTGCGCAGGTCGCGGAGATCGAGTCCGTGGGTGGTCATGGCGTCACTCCTGTCCGGCGAGTTCGGCCATGAGCTGATCGGCCCGTTCGGGGCCCATGGCGGTGTAGCCGCCGTCGACGGCGTAGTCGGCTCCGGTGACGAACGACGCCTCGGGCGAGAGCAGGAACCGCACCACGGCAGCCACCTCCGCCGGGTCGCCGGTGCGGCCGAGCAGGTGCAGCGGCGCGGCCACCCGGTCGGCCTTGACGCGGTCCCCGCCGGAGAGCTGGTCGATGGCGTTGGACCAGGTCCAGCCGGGCGAGACGGAGTTGACGCGGATGCCGTCGGCGGCGAGGTCGAGGGCCATGTTGCGGGTGAGCTGGACCATGGCGGCCTTGCTGACGGGGTACGTCCAGCGCCCGGCCTGCGCGACGCGCGCGGAGGTGGAGGTGAAGTTGACGACGGCGGCCCGGTCGGAGCGGCGCAGCCACGGCAGCGCGAGCCCGGTGAGGACGGCGGCGCTGACGACGTTGACGTCGAGGGTGGCGAGCCAGTCGGAGCGGGTGGAGGCGGGCCCGTTGTCGCGGTAGACGCAGGCGAGGTTGACGAGGTGGTCGATGCCGCCGTGACGGTCGGCGATCGCGGCGACGGTGCCGGCGAGGGCTTCGTCGTCGGTGAGGTCGGTGCGGTGGAAGCTCGCCTGCTCGCCCAGCCGGTCGGCGACGGCTCCGCCGGCGGGATCGACGTCGACGATCGCGACGGACCAGCCGTCCTTGGCGAGGGCTTCGGCGACGGCCGCGCCGATCATGGTGGCGCCGCCGGTGACGACGGCAGTGGGGGCGGTGGTGGTCATGGCTGCTCCGGGGTCGTGGGGCGCGGTCCGTCGTCGGCGGGTTCGCCGGTGAGGGCGGCGCGGGTGAGCTCGAGCCGGGATCGGATCCCGAGCTTGCGGTAGGTGGTCTTGAGGTACTGCTTGACGGTGTAGCGGCTGAGGAAGAGCTTCTCGGCGATCTGCTGGTCCTGCAGGCCCGCGACGGCGAGGGCGGCGATCTCGCGTTCGCGGGCGGAGAGCTGCGAGGCGAGGTGGTCGGGCAGCGCGGCGACGCCCGGTGCGGCGGGCAACAGCTCGAGCAGTGCCACGACGCGGCGGGCGCCGCCCCGGTCGGTGACGCAGCTCTGCACCTGCAGGTGCCGGGACACCCCGTCGAGGCGCACGTCCAGGACGAACGTCTGCCGCATGCCGGCGTCGGCGTCGCGGCCGGGCCCGCCGGCTTCGATGAGCCCGGTCAGCCAGAGCGTGGGCTCGCTGATGCCGACCCGGCCGAGCAGGGCCCGCGCGGCGGCGTTGACCTGGCGTTGCCCGGTGGCGAGATCGAGGATGACCGTGGCCTCGCTCGACAGGTCGAGCGCGGCCCACAGGTCGTCCTGCACGGCGCGGGCCGCCTCCCGCCGGGCCACCTCGGTGACCGCGACACCCACGAGACGGCCCAGGGCGCCGGCGACGGCGATCTCCGCGGGCGACGCCAGCGCGAGCCGGTCGTTGTCGGCGAAGTTGAGGGTGCCGACGACGTGGCCGCGTTCGATGATGGGCGCCTCGAGCACCATCCGCATGTCGTGCAGGCGGGCCACGTCGCGGAAGAACGGGGACTCGGTCCACGTGTTCTCGCTCATCAGCCGGCTGCTGTGGGTGGGGCGGCGGCGTTGCTCGAGCGTGCGCAGCACGGGGTCCTGGTGGCGGCCGAGTTCCTCGTACAGCGTCAGGAAGCGTTCGCTGACGCCCTCCGCGGCGGCCAGCGGGGTGCGGCCGGGCGAGTCGCCGAACAGGTAGATGCCGAAGGCCCGGGACGGCAGCACCCGCGGGACGAGGTCCATGCACAGGTCCTGGATCGCCTCGACCGTGTCGACGGCGAGGAGGGACTCGGCGACGTCGGCGAGATCGGTCGCGACGGTGCGATCGTCGTCGTCACCGTCGAACGGGAACTCGATGTCCATGGCCCCCTGCACCTCCTCGGCCGCCCGTGCGGCGGCCTCCACTCTCGTATCGGCAACCCGCCCGGCGTTCAGGACGCCGCCGGCCGGTAGCGGAGGACGAACGACCCGCGGTCGTCGACCTCGACGGCGAACTCGTCGGGCACCACGACGCTGCTGGTGCCCAGTTCGATGATCGCCGGCCCCTCCAAGTGTGCGCCCACGCCGAGGCCGTGCCCGTCGCACACCGCGGCCTCGACCATCGTCCGGTGCAGCACCGACCAGATCGGGCGGGTGCCGATCCGCCCGGTGCCGTCGCCGGTGGGCACGACGGCGCTGTCGAGGCGCGGCTTGGGGGTGGTGCCGACGACGCTGAGCCGGATGTTGAGCACGTCGATCGGCATGTCCGGGGAGCGGTAGCCGAACAGGGTGTCGTGCATGGCGTGGAACCGCTCGGCGACGTCGGCGAGGTCGACGCCGTCGAGGGACGACGGGTCGAGCGGCACGTTGATCTCGTACCACTGGCCGCGGTAGCGCATGTCCAGCGAGGGTTGCAGGGTCACCTCGGTGTCGGCGACGCCTTCCTCGGCGAGGATCTTGCGGCCGCGCATGGCCATGTCGTGCCAGATCCCGAGGAGTTCTCCGGTGTCGAGGGCGGCGAGTTCGGCCTTGTGGCTCTGCACGAAGTCGTGCTGGAAGTCGCACACGAGCATGCCGGCGGCGCAGAAGATCGACGACTCGCGCGGGGTGACGAGCACGGGGATCTCGAGTTCGCGGGCGATGGCGGCGGCGTGGACGGGCCCGGCTCCCCCGGCGACGACGATCGGGAAGTCGCGGGCGTCGAGACCGCGGCGGACGGTGATCTCCCGGACACCGGCGGCCATGCCGACGTTGACGACGTCGTAGATGCCGGCGGCGGCCTCCTCGACGGAGATGCCGAGGGGTTCGGCGACGTCGCGGCGGATCGCCTCGATCGAGGCCTGCCGGTCGAGGGGGATGTCGCCGCCGAGGAAGCTCGCGGGGTCGACGTAGCCGAGGACGACGTCGGCGTCGGTGACGGTGGCGCGGGTGCCGCCGCGGCCGTAGCAGGCGGGTCCGGGGACGGCGCCGGCGCTCTCGGGGCCGACGCGCAGCAGGCCGCCCTCGTCGACGTAGGCGATGCTGCCGCCGCCGGCGCCGATGGTGTGGATGTCGACCATGGGCAGGGCGATGCGGCCGCGGTCGATCTGCCCGTCGGTCATCACGAGCGGCCGGCCGTCGTTGACGACGGCGGCGTCGAAGCTGGTGCCGCCCATGTCGACGGTCAGGCAGCGGTCCCAGCCGTGCGGGGCGACCTCGAGCAGGCCGGCGGTGGGCCCGGACGCCGGGCCGGACAGCAGCGACAGGGCGGCACGGCGGGCCAGCTCGTCGGGGGTGGCGACGCCGCCGTTGGACTGCATGAGCAGCAGGATGCCGGTGAATCCCGCCGCGTCGAGCGCCTCGGTGAGCACCCGAAGGTAGCGCGTGATGATCGGTCCCGCATAGGAATTGAGCACGGCGGTGCTGGTGCGGTCGTAGTAGCGCACCTGCGGCAGCAGCTCGCTCGAGCGGGTCAGGTACACGCCGGGCAGCTCGGCGGCGAGGATGTCGGCGGCCTGTCGTTCGTGCTCGTCGCCGGCGTGCGAGTGCATGAACGACACCGCCACGGCCTCGACGCCCTCGCGCCGGAACAGTTCGGCGGCGGCACGCACGTCGTCGGTGGCGAGCGGGGTGACCTCGGTGCCCTCGTGGTCGAGGCGGCCGCCGACGGGCCGGCGCAGCGCCCGGGGCACGAGCGGCGCCGGCGGCGTGAGCCGGTTGTCGTAGGCGTCCTCGCGGGTGCCGTCGCGCATCTGCAGCACGTCGCGGAAGCCCTCGGTGGTGAGCAGGCCGGTCTTGGCGCCGGTGCGGGTGAGCAGGGCGTTGGTGGTGACGGTGGTGCCGTGCACGATGGTGTGGACCTGCGCGAGCAGGCCGGTGAGGGTCTCCCCGCGCCGCTCGGCGATCTCGGTCAGGCCCTTGACGACCGCGGTGGACGGGTCGGAGGGGATGGAGCTGGTCTTGTGCACGAGCCGGGTGCCGTCCTCGTGGACGACGAGGAAGTCGGTGAAGGTGCCACCGACGTCGACTCCGATGCGGATGCTGGGTGTTGCCGACATGGTCACTGTCCGCCTTTCCGGGTGTTGCGCAGCTGAGCGGTTGCCTCGGCGTCGAGGGTGCGGGTGGCGGCGTCGACGACGACGCCGTAGCGGATGCGGGCCTGTTCCGCGGAGAGCAGTTCGTTGCGGACCTCGTCGGCGACGAGGTCGGCGGGCCGCAGCAGCGGGTCGCCGTAGCCGGCGCCGCCGCCGCTGACGGAGCGGACCACCGAGCCGGACGGGAGCTCGACGAGTTCCTTCGACCCCCACTCGTGGGTGGTGCCGTCGGGGTATTCGACGGTCATGCGGTTCATGCCGGAGGGGCCGCCGCCGAACAGGCCGGCTCCGGGGGCGCCGCCCTCGGATTCGACGGATTCGCCGATGGTGACGCCGATTTCGGAGTCGCCGTAGCAGCGCCACGCCGAGCGGGTGCCGAGGCCGCCGCGCCACTGGCCGGCGCCGGCCGAATCCGGTAGGTACTCGTGATATTCGAGGAAGTGCGGGCTCGACAGCTCGAACATCTCCGGGTCCGGGGAGCGCATCTGCCCGGCGGTGCCGGTGAAGCCGAGCGCGTCCCACCCGTCGGTGCCCTTCATGGCGCCGGGGCCGTTGCGCTGGAACACGGTGAGGGTCACGAACGGCTGTTCGGTGCGCGGGTCGGTGCCGTTGAGGGCGGTGCAGATGAATTTGTTCCACCCTGCGGTGACGCGGTCCGGCAGGGCGTCGGCGAGGGCCGACATGATGGCGTCGACGACCTCGTCGCACATCTGGTTGCCGAAGATGGTCGCGGCCGGGAAGTGCGGGTTGAGCAGCGAGCCGGGCCGGAACACGGTGTGCACGGGCCGGAACAGGCCGTCGTTGGTGGGGATGTTGATGCCGCCGGCGGCGACGAGCATGAGGAACGCGATGCGCACGGCGCCCATCGCGGAGGCGGGCGGCATGTTGGTGATGCCGGGGGCCTGATCGTCGGTGCGGGAGAAGTCGAAGGTGACCTCGTCGCCGGAGACGGTGATGTCGCAGGCGACCTTGTAGCGGCGAGTGGGGTCGAGGCCGTCGGAGATCATCCAGCTCTCGCCGTGGTACACCCCGTCGGGCCAGCGGCCGATCTCGGCCCGGACCTGCTTCTCGGAGCTGTCGAGGATGTAGTCCATGTGGGCGTCGAAGGTGCCGCGGCCGTAGCGGCCGAGCAGTTCGACGAGGCGGCGCGAGCCCACGGTGCACGCGCCGACCATGGACTTGATGTCCTCCATGACGAAGTCGATGCGGATGTTGGCGCCGACGAAGTCCCACACGTCCTTGCGCAGCACTCCCCCGGCCATGATCTTCACGGGCGGGATGCGCAGGGCCTCCTGCCAGATCTCGGTGGCGCTGGGGTTGTAGCCGCCGATGGTCATGCCGCCGATGTCGGCCATGTGGCCCTTGGCGGCGGCCCAGCCGACGAGTTCGCCCTCGTGGAAGATGGGCAGGTAGACGCCGGTGTCGGCGTTCTGGTTGCCGCCGGTGTAGACGTCGTTGTGGAGGATGACGTCGCCCTCGGCGATGTCGTCGCCGAAGTAGTCGATGATGTATTCGAGTGGCGGCTGGGCGCCGAAGGCGATGATGGCGGCGAACTCGGCCTGGGCGAGGGTGCGGCCGTGCTTGTCGAACAGCACCGTCACCAGGTCGCCGATCTCGTTGAAGATCGGCGAGCGGGACGAGCGCATCAGCATCGTCGCCATCTCCTTGGCGATGGCGTCGACGCGCCGCTGCAGCACCGACGCGAGGATCGGGTCGATGGCGGTGCCGCCCGCCGTGCCGGCGGTGGGGCGTTCCAGGGTGGTCATGATTGCTCTACCTCTCTCAGACCCGGTACAGCTCGGTCGGAAACTTGGACAGGGTGCGGGTGCGCCCGGCCTCGACGACGCAGGTGTCGGCCATGTAGCCCATGGCGCCGGAGTCGGCGTCCCACAGCATGGGGTGCAGGGCGATCACCATGCCCTCGGCGGTGGCGGTGACGGCCTCGTGGTTCTCGTTGTCCTGCACCATCTCCAGGCCCACCCACGGCTCCTCGAGCACGTCGAGGCCGACGCCGTGGCCGGACCAGTAGGACGACCTGACCCCGTGCTGCTCGATCGCGGCGATGACGTCGCGCTGCACACCGGACATCGTGGTGCCGGGGCGCAGGGCGGCGCTTCCGGCGGCCATGCCGGAGCACACCGCGTCGGCGAGGCGCTGCACCTCCGGCGTGGGCGGGGCGAAGGTGACCATGCGGGACAGTTCCATCCAGTAGCCGGCGGGCCCGACGAGTTCGTAGCTGAAGGTGAACACGTCGTGGGCGGTGAGTTCCCGGCCGCCGGGGGCCCCGAACGTCGGGCACGGGCCGGTCGGCTCGTCGTCGGCGTACATGGTGAGGAACAGCGGGTCCTCGGCGCCGAGCGAGTAGGCGACGCGGTACATCTCGGCGGCGACGGCGCGTTCGGTCGTGCCGGGGCGGGCGATCTCGAGCAGCCGTTCGAAGCAGCGGTCGGCGATGTACGCGGACTCCTCGGCGCCACGGATCTCGGCGGCCGTCTTCACGGCGCGGACCTGCTCGAACATCGCACTCGCGTCCTCGAACACGGTGCCGGGCAGCTCCTCGGTGAGGTGCAGGTAGTCCTCGACCTTCATGACCTGCCCCATGCCGACGATGCCGACGCGGGCCGGTGCCGCACCCCGGGTGAGGGTCTTGACGAGCGCCTCGGAGAGTTTCTCGGCGTAGACGTAGTCGTCGATCCAGCCGGTGCGGGGCCGGCGGCCGCCCTCGAGGTTCTTCGGCAGCACGAGGGTGGGCGCGGCGCCGGGGTGCAGGACGGCGTAGCCGTAGCGGTGCGAGAGGTTGTAGTCGGCGAGGTAGCGCAGGGCGCCCTTGTGGCCGCGGTAGTCGGCGGCGGCGAACAGCAACGCGTCGTAACCGTCGCGCTCCATCCGCTCGTGCAGCAGCCGCCAGCGCCGGTCGCGCTCGGCGAGGGTGGCGATCACGCGCTCACCGCCCGCGGGAAGTGGCTGCCGCGCAGCGTGTTCCGGACCTGCCCGGCGAGGATCTTCGCGGTGCCGGCGGCGACGACCGCGCCGGGGCGGCGACCGGTGTGCTCGCCGATCCACCGGTCGGCGGCCGCGCGCTCGGTGAGCCACGGGAAGGCGGTGGGAGGCGCGTCGAAGACCTGCGCGAAGCGGGTGGCGAGGCGCTGGTCGGCGAAGCACGCGGTGAGCACCCGCTGCGGTGTCTTGCCGAGCGGTTCGAGGAGCAGGTTGGTGAACCGGTAGGTGCCGGCGATGTGCTCCTCGTAGACGCCTTCGAAGGTGCGGGTGATCCATTCGGCGTCGAAGGGTCCGTCGCCGCGGGCGAGGAGGGCGTCGAAGTAGTGCCCGGCCTGCCGGATGCCGGAGCCGGCGCCCTGACCGGCGACGGGGTCGTAGGCGACGGACGTGTCGCCGAGGCTCATCATCGGCCGGCCGCCCGGGGTGGTGCCCAGCCCGGAGCGCACGGACGGGGTGACCCGGCCCTTGAGCCACGAGTGCGGGTCGTCGAGCATCGGCTCCATGTTCCGCATCGACGGCCAGTCCCACGGGGCGTAGTCGCGGGCCAGGCGCGAGGCGGTCGCGAAGGCCTGCTCGACGGTGGTGACGTCGGCCCAGCAGTCGAACGGGCCGCCGGGCTTGGCCTCGAACACCAGGCACCAGACGTTCTCGCCGGACTTGTGCAGGAACGGCACCCAGAAGATCTCCCCGGCGTCGCCGAAGAGGTTGAAGCACACGCCCGTCGAGCCCTCGACACGGTTGGGGAAGGCGGTGCCGTCGGTGGGGATGCCGCGCACGAGCACCATGGCGAGGTTGCGCTGCGGGGTGTCGTAGACGCTGCGCCGCGCGTCGCGGGCGAACAGCGACGACAATCCGTACTTGCCGGTGGAGACGACGGTCAGGTCGCTGCCGGCGGCGATGTCGTCGAGGTCGTCGGGCTGCACCGATGTCACGACGATGTTGCCGCCGAGTTCGGCCAGGCGCACCATCCGGTCGTACGACTTGCGGCGCACGTCCACGGCACCGCCGGCGGCGTCGCCGAGCGCGGAGCCGAAGTGCACCAGCTCCTGCCCGATCTTCGGACTGAAGCACACGTGCAGGGCGTCCATCGGCACGCCCTTGTCGTCGTAGCCGGGGCAGCCGAGCCGCAGCTCGGTGGCGACCGAGCGGTGGAACAGGGCCGCGGTGCCGGTCGGGGAGGTCTCGTGCAGGATCTCCTCGGCGGTCTTGTCGGTGTAGAGGGCTACTTGGAAGCCGTTGGCCTGCAGGGCCATCGACAGGAGGGTTCCGGCCTGGCCGGCCCCGATCACGGAGATTCTTCTCATGGCGGTCATCCCTTGTGCCGGTGGGTGGAGCGGTGGTCAGAAGAGTTCGAAGTACTCGCGGTGTTCCCACTCGGTGACGGTCTCGGCGTAGCCCTGCGGGTCGGGCTGCTCGGCCAGGTGCGCTTCGTAGCGCGAGACCTCGCTGGACTTCATGGTGACGAGGTAGTCGACGAACCGGTCGCCGAACGCCTCCCGGTAGAACCGGCTCGCCCCCAGGGCCGCGAGCCCTTCCTTCAGGCTCGTGGGCAGGTGCGGAACGTCGGCGGCGTACGGATCCACCGACGGGGCACCCGGCTCGGTCTTGTTCTTGATGCCGTCGAGCCCCGCGGCGGCCTGCGCCGCGATGTACAGGTACGGGTTGGCGGCGGGCTCGCCGACGCGGTTCTCGACATGTGAGGCCTTGTCACCGGGGGCGCTGATGACGCGCATCATCGCGGCCCGGTTGTCCAGGCCCCACGTCAGCCGGTCCGGGGCCAGGGAGTACGGGCGACGGCGGCGGTACCCGTTGATCGTGGGCGTCATGAACGGCGACGCGGCGGCGGCGTGGGCCAGGGTGCCGCCGACGTAGTGCCGGCCGATGTCGGACAGCAGCTCCCCCTCCCCCGGCACCATGACGTTCTCGCCGGTGACGGTGTCGACCAGGGAGGTGTGCAGGTGCCAGCCGCTGGCGTAGAAGCCGGGGATGCCCGGGGTGGACATGAAGGAGGCGAGGTAGCCACCGCGGCGGCAGATCTGCTTGACGGCGGAGCGGAACAGCAGCATCGAATCCGCGGCGGCCATGCCCTCGAGCACGTCGAAGGTGGTCTCGACCTGGCTCGGCGCCCACTCGTCGTCGATCGAGCGCAGCGGCAGCCCGAGCGCGGTGACGGCCTGTCGCACCGGGCGCAGCACGTCGTCGATCTCGTCGAGATGCGATTCGAGGAGGTAGTTGTAGCCGCGGGCGACGGCCGCGACCTCCGGCGGGTCGGCGGGCATCCCGGGGGCACCGAGGGAGCCGGTGACGAGCTTGTCGTCGAGGACGCGGGTGAGATACCACTCGACCTCGAGGCCGGTGATCAGGTGGTAGCCGGCGCTTTCGAGCTGGGCGAGGGTGTTGCGCAGGATGCTGCGGGGGGAGAACGGGAAGGGGCTGCCGTCGCGGAAGTACAGGTCGCACAGCACCCAGCCGGTGTCCGGCGCCCACGGCAGCACCCGGAAGGTGGTGGGGTCCGGAACCATGGTGAGGTTCGGGCTGCCGGACAGCTCGGGCATGTCGAACCCGCCGCCGGGGCTGAACGGGTTGAAGACGATGGCGTTGGCGGTGTCGAAGAAGAACGGCGCCATGGTGATCTCGGTGCCGGACTCGAGCGCCGCCAGGTAGCTGTCGACGGTCATCGTCTTGCCGCGGATCAGGCCGTGCTGATCCGGCCAGGCCAGGCGGACCATCTCGATACCCTTCTCCGCGAGAAGGTTCCGGGCGCGGTCGGCGGCCTCCTGCTGCGCGGCGTCGTACAGGGCGTGGCGGGCGACGAACTTGGCTGAAGTGGACATGCGGTCCTCCGTGAGGGGTGGGTTCGTGGGGTCAGTCGCGTGCCACGACGAGCGGGGTGTCGACCCCGATCGGGCCGGTGTGCACCGCCCCGCCCGGGGAGCCGAGCGGGACGTCGCGCCCGGGCAGCACCGAACTGAAGAAGACGGCGTTGTCCTCGAGATGGATGCGGGTGGTCTCGTCCACCCGGCGGTCGTTCGAGATGGCCTCCATCGGGCACACCGATTGGCAGGCACCGCAGTCGACGCATTCGAACGGGTGGATGTAGAGCTTGCGGGCGCCCTCGTAGATGGCGTCGACGGGGCATTCCTCCATGCACGACTTGTCCATGACGTCGGTGCAGGGTTCTCCGATGAAGTACGGCACGGTTCCTCCTGGGGGTGCGTCAGCTCGGGACGGGGCCGGCGTCGGTGGAGTGGCCGGGGAACAGCGGCGCATCGTCGTCGATGCGGTGCGCGATGTGGTTGACGGCGGTCGCGGCCTCACCGAAGCCGACGGACATCAGCCGCACCTTGCCGGGGTACTCGGCGATGTCGCCGGCGGCGTAGACGCCGGGGACGTTGGTGGCCATGTCGCGGCCGACCACGATGTGCTGACCGTGGAGTTCGAGGCCCCAGGTGCGCAACGGCCCGAGCTGGGCGGTGAAGCCGAGCGCGGCGATCAGCTTCTGCGCCGGCAGCCGCACGGTGTCGCCGTGCTCGTGGCGCAGGACCTCGACGAGTTCGAGACTGTCGGTGCCGTGTGCGGCGGTGACCTCGGCGTTGGTGTGGATGGTCGCGCCGCGGCGGCGCAGTTCGTCCACCGACGCGGCGTGCGCGCGGAAGCGGTCGCGGCGGTGCACGAGGGTGACGGACCCGGCGATCGGATGGAGGGCGAGCGCCCAGTCGAGGGCCGAGTCCCCGCCGCCGACGACCACGACGTCGCGGTCGCGGTAGTCGCCGAGGTCGGTGACGAAGTACGCGGCGCCGCGCCCGGCGTACCTGTCGGCGGCGTCGAGGGGCCGGGGCCGGAAGGACCCGATGCCGCCGGCGACGAGGACGGCGCGGGTGCGGATGCGCTCGTCGTCGTCGGTGCGGACGGTGAGCGCGTCGCCGTCGCGATCGAGGTCCACGGCCTGCCGGCCGAGGAAGTACTCGACGTCGTCGCCGGCCTGCTCGACGAGCTGCCGGACGAGGTCCTTGCCCTTCACCGCGGGCAGGCCGGCGACGTCGTAGATCTCCTTCTCCGGGTAGAGCGCGGCGACCTGGCCGCCGAGCTCGGGCAGCGCGTCGACGACGAGGGTGCGCAGGCCGCGGATGCGGGCGTAGTAGGCGGCGTACAGGCCGGTGGGGCCGGCACCGAGGATGAGCAGGTCGGCGTCAGTGTTCATGACCGGCTCCGGGACTCGGGCACAGCGCCGGGGCGAGCAGGTGCTCGACGAGGTCGGCGAGGTGATCACGGGAGGGATCAGCGAACTCCGGTGCTTTGTAACGGATTTCGTCGGGGTCGGCGCCGGCGGCGCGGACCTTGTCCGGCTCGCCGGCCATGAGCCCGGCGATGCCGTCGACGGAGCTCTCGGGGTGGTACTGCACCCCGATGGCGGAGCGGAACGCGAAGGCCTGCACGAAGTCCCGGGACCGGGCCAGGACGGTCACGTCGGGCGGCAGCTGGAAGGTGTCCCAGTGGAAGGAGAACCGGGTGCCGGTGAAATCGACGGGGTGATCCAGCCCCGCCCCGCAGGCGGTGACGTCGACGAAGCCGACCTCGGCACGGTCGCTGCCGCGCACCGCCGTGCCGCCGAGCGCGAGGGCGAGCAGTTGGGAGCCGAGGCAGATCCCGAGCGTGGGCACGTCGCCGGCCGCGGCGGTGCGCAGGAAGTCCCGTTCGCGCAGCAGGTAGTCGTGCGGGTCGTCGGCGGACTCCTTACCACCCAGGCAGATCACCGCGGCGGCCTCGTCCGGCGCGGGCAGCACGTCGCCGCGGAAGGGGCGGACGATCCGGATCGGGACGCCGTGATCGCGCACGACGTCGCTGAGGACGGTCAGGTCGGGGTCGTCGACGTGGGCGACGACGAGCAGGGGTTTCATACGGCACCTCGGGGTTCCAGAGTGTGTGTCCACGGTCGCCAGTGGTCGGTGGCGGCGAGGGCGCGCAGCAGGGCGACGGCGTCGGCGCGGTCGACGGCGATCCAGCTGCCGTCCGGGACGAGTTCGTAGGGGGTGAAGTCCCAGAACTGCGCGCGCCGGATCGCGTCGGCGACCTGCCGGTGGGCGGCGAGCTCGCGGTCGAGGCGGTCGACGCGCCGCGTGAGCCGGTCCACCTCGGCGCGCAGGCGGTCGAGTTCGGTGTTGTCGGTCATGGCGGGCCCGTCAGAGGACGAGGGTCAGGTTCTCGTGGCCGTGTTCGCAGTCGACGAGGTTGACCTGCCTGACCGCGATCCGCCACTGCTCGTCCCGGCGGACGAGTTCGTGCCCGCACCAGCCGGCGTACGTCTTGGTCGTGCCCGCCCGGAACTCGGTGATCAGGAAGTTCGATCGCACGAGCCGGCGGTCGGGTGCGTCGAGGACCTCGACGTTGGTGACGAGCCGCCGGGTGCGCGACGACGGGATCTGGCAGAACGCGAGTCCGGTGCGCAGCCAGTAGATCCGGTCCATCAGCCGGCGACGGTCGTCGAAGGCGTGGGACACCTCGCGCCGGGGGTCGCCGCCGCCGGGGGTGGTGGGCACCCAGTAGAGGCATTCGTCGGTGAACAGCTCCACCCAGTCGTTGAAGCGGCCGTCGTCGATCAGGCGCGCCTCCCGGTAGAGCAGGTTCTCGACCTCGGAGCGCACCCGCGGATCGGGTTCGCTCCAGTCCTCCTGCCAGGCCCCCATCAGCTCGGCCAGGTGGTCGTAGTAGGCGGAGTCCAGGTAGTACGAGTACCGGGAAGTGTCGTGGCGTTCGTTGCTCTGCACGGTCATCTGTCGTGTCCCTTCACCGGCTCATCAGCCGGAGCCATTCCTGGTAGTAGCCGCGCATGTGCAGCTCGTCGGTCACCGGCCCGGTCACGACGCCGTCGGCGTCGACCTTCTGCCGGCCCTCCACACCGAATCCGCGGTTCATCTGCACCCATGCGACCTCCGGGATGCTCAGGCCGCGCTGGGCCTCCTCGAAGTTGGCCTGGTCGTCGGGTTCGCCGAAGGCCGGGAAGTCCTCCTGGGTGCGCATGCGCAGGACGTTGACCTCGTCCGGGACACCGCCGACGGTGGTGGCGTACCAGGTGAGCTGGGTACGGTCCACGGCGAGCGGCTCGATCACCTGCACCTGGTTCCCGATGATGAGCAGGTTCGGGAAGATGTTGAGGTTGATCTGGGCGCCGACGGTCAGGTCGAGGTAGCGCAGCGCGTCGTCGGGGTACTCGCTGCGGATCAGCTCCTCGAACACCTCCCGCCCGGGTTGCGGGCGCTGGTTGGCCCAGAACGCGCCGGGGCCGTCGTAGCTGGGGCGCTGGTCGATGAAGGTATGTCCGTTGCCGAGGTACTGCGCGTACATGGGGCCGCGGTCGGGGGTGCGGCCGAAGTACGTCATGTCCTTGGACTCGCCGAGCCGTTCGGCCATCTGCAGCAGGGAGCGGTGCGAGAACGCCGGATGGTATCCGTCGCCGGCGTTGTCGTACGCCAGCTTCCAGTTGCCGCGGTAGACCATGCGGTGCGCGGAGTTGCGGAGGAACACCTCACCACCCGGGGCGCGGTCGATCCAGTAGTCGAGGGGTTCGCGGACCGGGCCGAGATGCTCGGCGAGCGGCGGCGCATCGGCGTTGAGGGTGCCGAAGACGAAGCCGCGGTAGCTCTCCACCCTCGGCACCACGCCGAGGTTCAGGTCGGTGCGCTCGAAGTCCGGTCCGTACGCGTCGGGCCACGGCACCCCCACGAGCTGCCCGGTGTTCTTGAAAGTCCATCCGTGATACGGGCATTGGAAGTTCTTGGCGGTGCCGCTCTCGTCACGGCAGACGGTGGCGGCCCGGTGGGTGCAGCGGTTGAACAGGGCGTGCAGCTCGCCGGCCCGGTCTCGGGTGACGATGATGGGGCGCAGACCCAGGTAGCCGGTGCGGTAGCTGTTGGGAGTGGGGACCTGGCTCTCGTGCGCGAGGTACACCCAGGTGCGGCCGAAGACGCGGCGCATCTCGTCGTCGAAGATCGACGGGTCGGTGTACAGCGTGCGGTGCACCCGGTCGTGCTGCACCAGCTCGTCGTACGAGTGGGTGGAACTCACGGTCATGGCTTTTGCCCTTTCGCCGAGGCGTCACGTGGCGGGATCGTTCGTCGTCGCCCGAGGTTCGGGCGGTTTCCGATCGCGTCGGATTGCATTCGCGTCGGGTTAATCCTGGCCGGGCCGCACGGGGCTCGGTATCCCTCCCAGGAGGGGTATTCACCGGCCCGCAAGGGTCGAACGACACCAGAAATCCCGTGTGTAACAAGAGATTTACAGAACGGACCCATGACGGGTCGCGGCACGACGGCCGATTACGGCGGGGTTACGACACCCGCCGGACGTGGGCATGATTGTGCCCCAGGTCACAGTCGCTGTCAACGCGCGGTGGCGCACCGGGCACGGCCGCCCTCGAGGCGGCGGGCGGGAACCCCCGGCCGGCGGCTATCGCGGTTCGGCGGCGAGCGCCGTGGCGACGGCACCGCCGAGCGCGACATTGCCCCGATAGACCTCGACATTGACGTCGAGGCTGCGGCCGCCGGTCGCGCGGTGGAAGTGGTCGAGCAGGAACGGCGTGGTGTCCTTCCCGACCACTCCGGCCGCCGCGGCCCGCTCCTCGGCCTCGTGCAGCACCCGCGCATGCAGCGCGGGGTCGAGCTGGGCGTCTTCCGATACCGGATTCGCAAGCAGGACACCGGCTTTCAGGCCGAGTGCGTCCCGGGCACGGACAAGGGCGGCGACCTCGGCCGGCGACCCGACGGAATGTTCGAGCGGGCAGCCGCTGTCGCGGATGTAGAAGCCGGGGAAGCTGGTCGTGCGGTAGCCGACGACCGGAATGCTCAGGGTCTCGAGCCGCTCCAGCGTGGCCGGGATGTCGAGGATCGACTTGACGCCGGCGCTGACGACGAGGATCGGCACGGTGGACAGGGCGACCAGGTCGGCGGACTCGTCGAAGGTGCTCTGCGCGCCGCGGTGCACGCCGCCCAGCCCGCCCGTCGCGAAGACCTCGACCCCGCCGCGGTGTGCGAGCAGCGCCGTGGCGGCAACGGTGGTGCCGCCGGACAGTCGTCGCGCCACGGCGATCGGCAGGTCGCGCACACTCAGCTTCGTCACCGTCTCCGCCGTCGCGAGGTCGGTGATCTCGTCGGTGGACAGCCCGACGGTCGGGACGCCGCGAAGCACGCCGACGGTGGCGGGGACGACGTCCGCCTCCCGCAACCGCGCCTCCGCCTCGAGCGCCACCTCGAGGTTGCGGGGGCGCGGCAGGCCGTGGGTGAAGATCGTCGATTCCAGGGCCACCACCGGCCGGCGGGCTGCGACGGCGTCGCGCACCTCGTCCGATATCCGAATCACCGGGTCCATGCGGCTCCTCTCGTTGCGTGCAGGGTAGCGGCGGAGGGCGAGCGTCGCCGATCATCTCGGAAATTCAGAGCAGCTCACGGATTCCGCACAGCGGCAGATGGATCCACCCCTCCCGGACCGCGACGGCGCGCTGCGCCGCATCGGGCCGGACGGTTCTTCCGAGCGCTGCCGCTCGGGCGACGAGGCCGGCGACCACCGCATCGAACGCGTCGTCGGAGGCCACACAGAGGTCCCGGAAGCCGCCGAGCCTCAGTCCCGGAAGGGCGCGTTCCAGTGCGGCCACCGATGCGGCCCGCGCCTCGCGGTTCTTCGCGCTCTTGTATCCCTTGAACGGCAGGCCCCAGCCCTGCAGCGCAGCAGCGGGATACACCTCGACCACCGTTCCGTCGACGCGGTCGACATCCACCCCGACGGCATCGAGTTCCGCGAGCAGACCCGCACACCGCAGCGCCACATGGGCGATGAGATCCGCAGACACGCTCAACGGGACTATTCCCGTCCCGGCATGCACCACGCGGTCGGTCAACCGCCGCACCAGCGGGAGCCGTCCGGCTCGGCTGCTCAGGGCGCGCTCGCGCGAGTACTTGAGGCGATGGTGCGCGCCGACGAAGTCCACGAACGCGTCGGGCCACCCGAACGGCGCGTCGATGCCGGTCCGGTCCGCGGCGGCCACCGCGTTGACGACGTCCGGGTCGGTCGCGCCGAGCCGTAGCTCCTGCACCGTCGCGGTGCCGTGCTCCCAGGCGACGGTGGCGACCGCCGTCTTCGCCGGCTCCGCCGCGAGGTCGACCCCTACCGTCTTCACGGACGTCACGGTATCCGCTGCCCGGCCCCGGAGCCTGCACTCGTACTGTGCACCGTGCACCCCGGTCCCGCCACAACGGGGGCAGGCACGCCCTGGAGGGAGCAAGCCGCCGGCACGCACACGATCGGCGGGCACGCAATCGTGGACTACGTTCCGCATCCGTGCCACGGTGGAGGCGGATATCTCTTCCAGGAGGTGCAACACCATGGAGCACACCCAGCAGAACAGCGCCGCACAGGAATGCCCGGACTGCCATGCCCTCGCCGCGGACCTCGCGGCTCATAAGCAATGGCACTCCAGGGTCGTCCACGACCTCGCCGTCGCCGTCGAGAAGGAAGTGGATCGACGGACACGGACACCCTGACCGGCGCCGCTCCGCGATCCGGTTGCGCCGTCAGCGGAAGGCGTCGCCCTTCGTCGTGAGTGCCTTGACCCGCTCGACGATCCTGTCCTGCAACTTCTTCGGCGTGCGCCAGCGCATGGCGAGGCGGTCGTAGTCCATCGCGTGCTCGGCGACGATGTCCTTGAGCTGCTCGACGTCCAGCGGCGCCAGCTTCGCGCGCAGGCCGGCCTCGCCGCCGTCGCGGAACGCGGCGAACGGGTCGAACGGCCCCGGGGCGCGTGTGCCGCGCCGAGCGGCGGGGGCCTTCCGCGGTGCCGGGGCGGGCGACGGCGCCTCTCCCGGCGCGGTGAGTGCCGAGGCGAGGGCGTGCGCGAACCGCGGGGTGCGGGCGGCCTTGTCGGCGATCACCTGCACCAGCCGCACCAGGGCGGTCGCGGCGGCGGGGCTCGATCCCTGCAGCCGCATCAGCGCGGCGCTCGCCTCCCCGATCTGCACTCGGAGGCGGGCCTCGTCGCGGTCGACGGCGCCGGTCACAGCAGCACCTGCGCGTTCATCAGGACGTCCTCGGTCAGCATGCGCAGGGCGTCGAACTGCCCGGAGTTGCCGTACTTGCGCTTGAGGGTGCCGTACGGGACGAACTCCGCGGACTGCGCGATCTGGTTGGCCTCGGGGATCCACGCCGGCACGACGTTCGCGATCCGCTCGTCGCGCTGCAGCTGTTCGATGATGCTGCGGTGCAGGTTCGACGCACTCCGGTACTTGGTGATGACGAGGCCGACCTCGCGGATGGGATGTCCCGTCCGCTCGGCGAACGCCCGCACCCGGGTCTGCAGCTGGGGAATGCCGTAGGTCGAGAGGATGTCGGGGATGGTCGGAATGAGGTAGCCGTTCGCCAGCCGCAGGCCGTTCTGGGTGAGCATGCCGAGGTTGGGCGGGCAGTCGACGAGGATGTAGTCGTACCGGTCGGCGATCGGGGTGATCGCGTGCAGCAGCACCTCGAGGGGGCGGGTGGACTTCGGGTCGGCGTACTGCTGGTGGCTCAGTCCCTCCTGGATGTCCATCAGATCCAGCGACGAGGCGAGCAGGTCGACGTTCTCGACGACGCGCACGGGTGAGACGTCGCGCTGGAGGGCCTTCTCGATGTCGAAGGCGGGGGCGTCGGGATCGACGGCGCCGCGGAACAGCGTGGCGAGGGTGCGGTCGAGCTGGTTGAGCTCCTGCCAGCGCTCCTCCCCGATCATCATCGTGGTGAGGTTGGTCTGCGGGTCCAGGTCGATCAGCAGCACCCGCTGCCCGAATTCGGCGGCCATGAACTCCGCGAGGGCGGCCGTCGTCGTGGTCTTGCCGACGCCGCCCTTCAGATTGATCGTCGCGATCACCCGCGCCACACCACACCCCCAGCACACTCGCTACTCGTTCGCTCAGCAAAGTACACCGGGACCCGGACGAATCCGGCGCCGGGCACCGGCGCACCCCCTAGATTCGAGGCAGTCGGCGACGGGAGCCCGCGAGTGCGAGAGGGACGGTGGAGGCGCTGGTGGCCGCTCGCGGCCACCGCGGCGCTCGTCGTGCTGCTCGCCGCGACGAACGCGGTCCCGACCTGGCCGGGGCTCATCCACCTGGTGGCGCTGCCGCCGCTGGATCAGTTCACCGACCTGCGGATCCTGCTGTCGCGGGCGTCGTCGTGGCCGGCGTTCCTGGTGTTGCTCGCCGGGGTGGCCGCAGCCCGGGTGGCGCTCATGGCGTGGCTCCTGGGCGGCCTCGACGCCCGCCGCCTGCGCTTCGCGGCCCTGTTCTACACGGTCGCGTTCGGGCCGGTGCTGCTGGCGGCGTTCGCCGACGCCACCGCCTACGCGGTCCTGTACTCCCGGCTGTTCTGGCCCGCCGTCGCCCTGATCGGGGTGCTGGTGCTCACGCTCGGCCCGGTGCCGTGGCAGGGCGGATCCCGGTTGCGCGCGGCCGTCGCGCTGACCTGGCGGCGGGGGCTGCGGGTCGAGGTGATGCTGCCGTACTGCGCGGTGATCCTGGCGCTGGGTGCCGTGGCCGAACGGGTCCCGGTCCTGACCGTGCCGCTCGTCCCGGTCTCGGCCGTCGCGACCGGCCTGGCGATCCGGGCGATGGGCCGCCCGGCGCTGCGCCGGCCGGGGGCGGTCCTGACCGCGCTCGTCGCGGTGCTCGCCGCCGCGTCGCTCGTGTTCGTCGCGACCCGCGGGTACGAGGAGCCGGAACCCGGACCGCCGCAGCCGGGTTCGCTGTTGATCCTGTCGGGGATCAACTCGGCGTCGGGGCGGGGCGCGATCCACGCGACGGACGTGCACCGCCTCGGTTACCGCTGCGAGCAGGTGTACTACTTCTCGTATGCCGGACCGGGCGACGGGCAGCCGCAGCGGGACGCGACCTGCCCGATCCGCACGGGTGCCCCCTACGGGCCGAGCGACACCCAGCGTCCGTTCCACGAGCAGGTCGATCTGTTCGTCGAGCAGGCGTCCGCGCTGCCTCGTCCGCTGGTGGTGGCCGCGCATTCGCACGCCGTGTGGGTGGTGTGGGAGGCCGTCGCCACCGGACGGGTCGACGTCGATGCGCTACTGCTGGTCGGCCCGTTCCCGAGCACCCCGACCGGCTATCCCCCACCGCACGTGAACGCGCCCGGCCGCGTCTTCGGCGACCTGCTGCGTGCCGCCGCTCCGGCCACCGACCTGGTCCGGTTCCACTTCGACCCGGACACCCCCGCCGCGCGGGAACTGCTCGGCACGGCGGGAGCCGCGGAATCCATCCTCGCTCAGCCACTTCCCGCAACGGTACGAGCAACGAGCCTCCCCGCGGCCACCGATCTGCCCCTGATGCCGGACGACTGGCGGCTCGACGTCGAGCGAAACGGGTGCCCGGCCCGCGTAGCCCACCCGTACCTGCCCAAATCGGCGGCATTCGAGGACGCGGCGATCCGCTTCCTGAACGGGCGTCCGCCCCCACCGTGCCCGCCGTGGCGGGACTGGGGGGCCGTACTCGTGCGGCCGTTCGGGGTGCCGGCCGGGCAGGCTCTGCGATGATCCCGAATTCCCCGGCGACGATCGCCGCCGAGGGGGATATTCGGAGGAGGCCACCACTGGTAACGAACGCGGCATCGCCGGAAGCAGCGCGGTGCTCACGACCCACGACTGCCACGACTGCCACGACCCAACGACTGCGGAGTACCCATGACACTGCTTCCCCGCCCCGGTCTGTCGACGATCGTGACGGTTGCCGCCGCTGCACTCCTGTCCGTGTCGATGCCGCCGAACGCGCTGGCCTTCGCGCCCGACATCCACGGCGCGATCCTGCGTGCAGCGCTGCCCCCGGCCACCCTCGACGGGGGTGTCGACGACCCGGCGCTCGCCGAGATCACCGGAAGCCTCCTCACCGGCACCGGCAACGAAGGCAGCGACCTGTTCCAGGGCGACGCCTTCCGGCACTTCGACAACGCCGCGCGACCGGCGGACGTCTGCGACCGTGCCCGGGACGCGTGGAACTTCTTCGTGCCCGCCGTGATCGCCGGTGCGCAACCCACCGGCCCGCCGGAGTTCCGCACCTCCGCGAACGGCTTCGCGGCCCGCAGCGCCGTCGGCGGCCTGACCCACGCACTCGCCGACTTCTACTCCCATTCGAACTGGGTCGAGCTGGCCGTCGGCACGGATCGGGCACCGGGGCTCGCCCCGCTCTTCCCGACGTGCGATCCCGCCGCTCTTCCGGCCGGACTCCACACCGGGTTCTTCGAGCTGACCCCGGCGAACGGTCTCGACGGCTGCCCGAGCGGTCCACCCGCCCCCCCGGCCGGGTCGTCCGTCCCACCGGCCGAGGGCCCGCCCGCCCCGCCCGCCCCGTTCGAGGAGTGTCACCTGACCCTGAACAAGGACGATCCGGGCACGCTCCGCGGTCGTGAGCCGGTCCCCGGATATCCCGGCACGACGTATCACCAGCTCGCGGTGCAGCTCGCCGTCGAACACACCACCGCGCTGTATCGGGAGGTCCGCGGTCTCGTCGCCGGTTCCGTCCCCGCCGGTGTCGACGGAGAGTGCGTCGCCGACAACCTGTTCCGGGCCGCGCAATTCGCACCCTGCGCGGTCCCGGCTCCCACTCCCGTTCTTCCCAAACGTGTTTCGGGTCAGCCGGTCGGCGTTGCGCCGAGTCCCCCGACATAGGGGCGAGACCGGCTGCACCGGGGCAGGGCCCCGGCATCCACCTCTCACCTCATCGCTGCCACCGCGGCCGGGGTGAGACTGTCCAGGCCGGGCAGCACGAGTCCTGCGAGGGCGAGCGCATCCGGGTCGGGTGGGTACCGGGGATGGGGAATCGCGATCACCCGCATGCCGGCCGATGCCGCCGACCGCAGCCCGTTGCTGGAATCCTCCACCGCCGCACACCGAGCCGGGTCCATCCCGAGTCGCTCGGCCACCGTCAGGTAGATGTCGGGTGCCGGCTTCCCACGCGCCACACCTTCGGTGGACAGCGCCACGGTGAACACGTCTCCCAGCGCTGCGGCGTCGAGCACGCCGTCGATCAGAGCCTGCGGGGACGAGCTGGCCAGCCCGAGCGGCCACCGCGCCGCCATCGCGCGCACCGCCTCGACCGCACCCGGAATCAGCGGCAGCCGGTCGGCGTAGCGGGCGCCCATGCGATCGATGACCAGCGCTGCCACGTTGTCGGGTGGCAGGTCGACACCGAGACCGTCGCTGAGATACCTCGACCACTCCGGGGTACTCATGCCCATCAATCGGCTCTGCGCGTCGGCAGTCCACCGACCCCCGTGCTCGGCCACGACCTGCCGGCGCACCTGCTCCCACAGCGGTTCGGAGTCGACCAGCACACCGTCCAGGTCGAACACCACCGCTTCCACACCGCCGATATCGGACACAGGCCCAGTCTCGGCCACACTCGTCCGCAGGCACGACACCGACACGCAACCGATCGGCGGACGGATCCGGCGCCTCGGCCGGATGCCCGTGAGCGCTGCCGACGGGGCGAGGATGTGCTCGTCGCGCCCCTCGTCCGCCTCCTGCGGATCACGCATTCGGCGCCGCACCGGCGCGTATCGTTCTCCGATGTACGCACGTGCTCGTCGTGAGGGGGACGACCGTGAGCGAAACCGTAGGTCTGGTGGTATCCGGCGCGGGCGCCCGGGGCGCGTACGAGGCCGGAGCTATCGCATCGCTGCTGCCGCACCTGCCGAGGTCGGAGCACCCCCCGATTCTGGTGGGAACCAGCGCCGGCGCACTGAACGTCGTCGCGTTGGCCGCCTTCGCCGGGGACGGGTACAAGGCCGCAACCCACAGGATCGTGAGCCTGTGGTCGACGGTGGGACTGGACGACGTCTTCGGCCCCGTGGGGACGCTGGTCGGCACGGGCCTGCGCTACCTCGGTCAGGCCGCCGGTCTGGACGTCACGCTACCGAGCCTTCTCGACACCGAGCGCATGCACGACCTGCTGGACTCTCTCATCTGCTGGGAGGACCTGCACGCCAACATCCGCAGCGGCGCCATCGGGGCGGTCGCGTTGACCGCAACGTCGGTCGCCACCCGCGGCACCGTGGTCTTCGTCGAGAAGCACTCGTCCGTGCCGCTACCTCCCTACGACGAACATCGCAACATCACCTACGTCGAAACGGAACTGACCGTCGAGCACGTGCTGGCGTCGGCGGCGGTGCCGGTGCTGTTCCGGCCCGTCCGGGTCACCGAACCGGCGGCGTGGGCGGGCTGGTACGTCGACGGCGGTCTGCAGCTCAACACCCCGCTGAAACCGGCCCTCGCCTTCGGCGCGGACACCCTCGGAGTCGTCGCGACCCAGCCGCGGCACTGGATCGAACGGCCTGCCGCCGACCTCGTGCCCGGCGACGAGGAACCGCCCGACGTATTCGGTGCCGCCGCGCTGATCCTGCGCGCCCTCCTCTCGGACCGCATGATCGAAGACCTCCACCAACTCGAGGTCCGTAACGACCGGCTGATGCGCATCCGTGCAGCCGGAGTGGACAGCGCGGACGTGACATCGGATCGGAAGATCCGGGTGCGGTTCGCGGGCCCGTCGCTCGATCAGGCGTACGACCTCGGCCGGCTCGCGTACGACGTGTACAGCAGGAAGGCCGCGGGCGTCGGCGGTCTGCGCCATCCGTGGCTGTCGGTCCTGGGTCGCCTCGCCGGGGGAACACGCGAGGACCACGGCGACCTGCTGAGCTTCCTGCTCTTCGACCCGGACTTTACTTCCGCCGCAGCCGAACTCGGAATCGCGGCAACTCACGAATGAGCGCGGCCCGAGCGAATGTATCGCTCACCTCGGTAGTCCGACGGAACGATACATTCGCTCGCCTGTGGCGGCGCGGGTGAAGCAGCGGGCGCAGCCGCGCCAGGTTACCGGCTGCCCGTCAGCAGCACCTTGAGCGCACCGGTCTCACCCGCGCGGCCGAAGACGTCGTAGGCCTCCTCGAACTCGTCGAGTGCGAACCGGTGGGTGATCATCGGCGAGGTGTCGAGTTTGCCGCTGCGGACCAGGCCGATCAGGGTCGGCGTCGAGTAGGTGTCGACCAGGCCGGTGGTGATGGTGAGGTCCTTGATCCAGATGCTCTCGAGGTGCAGGGTGGCGGGCGCGCCGTGGACGCCGATGTTGGCGACATGGCCGCCCGGCCGGACCAGCTCGACGGCCTGTTCGAACGTCGCCGGCACTCCGACGGCCTCCATGGTGACGTCGGCGCCGAGGCCGCCGGTGAGGTCGCGCACCACCGCGGCGACGTCGTCGCGCCCGCCGTTGACCACGACGTCGGCGCCGAACGCCTTGGCGGCCTCGAGTCGGCTGTCGGCGAGATCGACCGCGACGACGTGGCTCGGGCTCAGCAGCCGGGTGGCGAGGATCGCGGCAAGACCGATCGGTCCGGCGCCGACGATGACGACGACGTCGGCGGGCCGCACGCATCCGTTGAGCACGCCGACCTCGTAGGAGGTGGGCAGGATGTCGGCGAGCATGAGCATCTGCTCGTCGCTCACGCCCTCGGGTACACGGTGGGTCGAGTTGTCGGCGAACGGGACTCGCACGAGTTCGGCCTGGGTGCCGTCGATGAGGTGGCCGAGGATCCAGCCCCCGCCCCCGAGGCACTGGCCGTAGCGGCCCTCGCGGCAGAAGCGGCAGCGCCCGCACGAGGTGATGCACGAGACGAGGACCCGGTCGCCGGGCGCGAGGTTCTGCACGCCCGGCCCGACCTCGACGACGGTGCCGACGGCCTCGTGCCCGAGGATGCGCCCGTCGGTCACCTCGGGGACGTCGCCGCCGAGGATGTGCAGGTCGGTGCCGCAGATGGTGACCGCGTCGACGCGGACGATCGCGTCGGTGGGGTCCTGGATTCGGGGGTCGGGAACGTCCTCCCAGACGCGCTTGCCCGGACCGTGGAACACCAGTGCCTTCATTGCTTCGGCCCTTTCGCCGATGGGTGTCTGCCGGTCTCAGCGTCCCATCGTTCGCGCCCGTTCGGAACGGGTCCTTGGACCTCGAATCGGACGGGGGGATGTCACACCGGGTCGGTCAGTGGCCGGAGACGATCGTGAGCCGGTCCGGGGCCGCCTCGACCAGCGCCTCGGGGGTGCCGTACCCGTCGACCTCGACGACGGGTGCCCGGTCGACGGTGGCACGGACGACGGCGCCGTCGGACATGAAGACGATCAGGCCCTGCCCCGCGGTGTCGGGGAGGTTCTCCCACACGGTGCCCGTCAGGCCGAGATCCCGGTTGATCGAGCTCATCAGCAGGGGCAGCGAGAAGCGGTACATGCGGTCCCACGACCCCGGCGACAGACCGGCGTCCTCGGCCACGGAGGCGAGGGTGCGGGGTTCGCCCGTCAGCAGGACCGTGTCGAACTCCGCCTCGAGGATCGGATCGTCCTGCACCCGGACCGTGCCGCCGGACCCGCCGCAGCCGGCGACGGCGAGCACCGTCGCCGCCAGGAGCATCCCCGACCTCCGGGCCGTGCACGCCGGCACCGTGGGTCTCGGCACCGTGCATCTCGGCGCCGTGCATCTCGGCGTACTGCGCAGCACCCGTTCACCCCCAGTCGATTTCGCTCGAGAACGCGTGAAAGCTACAGCACCGCCCGCACGAGAAGCAGTGCCGTCGGGCGACGTCGGAATCACCGAGGAGCTGGGCTGTGACAGCTGACAATCGACGCGCGGGCGGCCTCACTCCCGCGCGGTGAGCTCCGCGATGTCGCCCCTCAGCTCCGACCGGAGCGAACCCATCAGCTCTGCCGCGATCCCGAACTGGTCGCCGACGAAGTGGGTGTTGTCGGCGGACAACTCCCGCGCTCCCGATCGGCCGATGAGGGAGTCGATCCGCTCGTCGAGGCTCGCGGTGCGGGCCTCGACCTCGGCCGTGCGCAGCTGGACCTCGGCGACGGTGAGCAGTTCGCCGATGCGGGCCAGTGCCGCCACCCGGTCGAGAAGCTGATCCCACACCGGTGCGAGCGCGGCGATGCGCGCGTCGACGGCCGCGCGAGCGGACGGCGCCGCGCGCCGGGCGTCGGCGAGTTCGGCG
Source organism: Rhodococcus sp. YH1 (assembly GCF_009939605.1). Taxonomy (NCBI): domain Bacteria; kingdom Bacillati; phylum Actinomycetota; class Actinomycetes; order Mycobacteriales; family Nocardiaceae; genus Rhodococcus; species Rhodococcus sp. YH1. The sequence goes on from NZ_WVTE01000174.1 coordinate 54,885, forward strand.
AGCAGGCCCCGCAACGTCACAGCGTCCACGGCGATCTGCGTCAGCTCGTCGGCGAGATCGAGCTGGGACCGCTGCACCGCGAGGTGGTCCGACCGCCAGGCCGTGGAGCCTTCGATCCGGTCGAACAGGGTGCCGGCGAGGAACAGCAGGGTGTCGTACCGGTCGACGAAGTGATCGTCGCCGTCGGGCACCTGCCGGCCGAGGGCGTCGGCGGCGCGACGTCCCACCGCGGCCGCCGCGGTGCCGTCGGACCAGCGCGTCACCCGGTCCACGGCCACGCCGAGCACGGCGCCGCGCACCTGATCGGTCGTTCTCTCGGGGATCGGCGCGGGCGTGCGCTGCAGCGCCGCGAACAGGGCGTCACGCTGGTGCGGGTCGAGGTGCACGCCGTCGCGCCGTTCCCGCCGCACGGCCCGCACGCCCTGCGCGTAGTGCCGGCCGGACACGGTGAGCGTGTAGTGGGCGTTGCGCAGCCGCTTGGCCAGCTCCCCCGCCCGGTACTCGAACACCAGCCGGGCGGCGCCGGGGCGCAGGTCGGCGGCTCGCACCGTGAGGCGGGCGTGCTCGTCCGTGAGATGGCGCAACGCGCCGAACCCGCCGAGCGTGGGCAGGCCGCGGCCGATCCGGCGGCGCCGGGCCAGGATGTCGCGGGTCTCGTCGTCGAGGTGGCCGGCGGCCAGGCAGAGAGCGGCGGCGTCCGACAGCGGGGCGTGCCGGCCGTCGAGCCGGTGCTGCTCGCACCAGCGGCGCACCTGCGCGGCCATCCGCTCGCGGCGCTGCTCGGCCGGTTCGAACCCGACCGGGAACTGCGGGTCGTCGGACATCGGGACCTCCTCGTGGCGTCCGGACCCCTCCACTGTTCCAGAAAACCCGGGACCGCGACGGGAGCGCCGGTCAGGCGAGGAACTCGGTGACGGCGTCGACCGCGGCGCGCTGGGCCCTGCCCTGCCCGGCCGGGGTGCCGCCGAAGGCGATGCCACCGCTCCACTGGGCGTCGCCGGGGAACATGCCGAGGCGGATCAGGTGGCCGGCGCCGTCGACGGACAGGTGCCGGTCGCGACCGTCGCCGCGCCGGGCGAGCAGGGCGCCCGCCATGTCCGTGGCCGGCCACAGCTGGTCGTCGGTGCCGGTGATGCACAGGATCGGGGCGTCGATCTTCTCGGACCGCAGGTGGGCGGGGTCGGGCGCGTCGCGCAGTCCCGCGCGGTAGGCGTCGGACAGCCGCAGCAGCGACGGCCGGTGCCGGGCGACGTCGCGGCCGGCGCGCCAGGCGTTGCGGATCATCTGCGGCATCAGCGCGGAGCTGGGCAGCGGTGCCCAGGGCTGTGGCGCGCCGCCCAGGGTCCACGACGGAGTGTCCGGGATCTCCCCGTCCGGCCCGAGTCCCTGCCACGAGACGGAGCTGGGGCTGACGAGCACCAGCGCCCGCAGCGACGTGCCGTCGGCCGCGACGGCGGCGAGCAGGCCTTCGGCGCCCCGGGAAATGCCCACGGCGGCAACGTTGTCGGTGTCGATCTCGGGCAGGGCGGCGAGGTGGCGCAGCGCGCCGGTGAAGCGCTCGAGCGGTACGGACGCGACCTCGGTGTTCTCGTCGAGCCACGAGTAGGCGAGGGCGACGTGGCCGTGGGAGGCGAGGGCGGCGATGGTGGCGCGCTGGGAATCGACGCCGCCCTCGGATCCGCCGACGCACAGCACCGCCGGCCATCCGCGCAGCGGAGCCGGGCCGTCCGGGCGGGCGAGCAGACCCGGCCGTCCGGCGACGTCGAGGTCTGCGACGGTCACGCCGGGCGCGGCGTCGGTGCGGATCACCGTGCGTCGCGTGGTGTGCGGGCCGTCGGTGACGGTGAGCGTGACCGGCCACCGGCCGGGCGGGGGGACGAACAGGTCGGGTACGCGGTCGGGCTCGTCGAACCGCATGTCCCACAACGGTTCGTCGACGACGTCGACGCTGCCGTCGTAGCTGCGGTGCGACCGCCAGCGGGCGCCGGACATGTCGGCGCCCTCGGCGGTGACGGTGATCGTCGCGTCGGGCCGCGACCCGGCGAGGGTGAGGCGGAACGGCTCGTCGTGCCGCGACTGGCGCGGCACGACGAGGTGCACCCGGGGCGAGTCGAGGTCCGGGGGTGGTGCCGTCGGGGACGCGGGTTCGGGGCTCGGGTTGGCGGTGGCGGCGAGCGCGGACTTCGTGTCGAACC
>NZ_WVTE01000175.1:0-2414 GCF_009939605.1 Rhodococcus sp. YH1
TGCTGTTCATGAACACCGACGTCACCCGCGGGCGGGGCACGATGGTGGTCACGGCCACCGGGATGCAGACCGAGATCGGCGCGATCGCCACCCTGCTCGGTGCCGCCGGGGTGGAGAAGACCCCGCTGCAGCGCCGCATCGACCAGCTCGCCAAGACCCTCACCATCGTTGCGCTCACCGTCGTCGCCGTCGTGTTCGTCCTGGGTCTGCTGCGCGGGCAGTCGTGGTCCGACCTGCTGATCACCGCCGTCTCGCTCGCCGTCGCCACCATTCCCGAGGGGCTGACCGCGGTCGTCGCCTTCACCCTCGCGATGGGCGCGTCGCGGCTCGCCGCGCGCGGCGCCATCGTCAAACGGCTCGCCGCCGTCGAGACCCTCGGCAGCACCACCCACATCGCCACCGACAAGACCGGCACCCTCACCCTCAACCAGATGACGGTGCAGCGGCTGCTGGCCCGTGGCCGCAGCTTCCGCGTCACCGGCACCGGGTACGAAACGGCCGGCAAGATCCTCGTCGGCGACGGGCTGCCGGCCCCGGACCTGACCGCGCCGCTGCTCGGGATGGCCCTGTGCAACGATGCCGTCGTCCGCGACGGGGTGCTCGTCGGCGATCCCACCGAGGGCGCACTGGTGGTGCTCGCCGAGAAGGGCGGCATCGACGTCGAGGGGGCGCGTCTCGCGGTGCCGCGGCTGGCGGAGGTGCCGTTCGACTCCGCCTACAAGTACATGGCGACCTTCCACGCCCTGCCCGACGGCGGCTACCGGTGCTTCGCCAAGGGCGCGCCCGGTGCGCTGCTCGACCGCGCCACCGCGATGCTCGACGGGGACGGCCCCGTCCCGCTCGACGACCGCCGCCGCGAGCGCCTCCGCTCGGCGGTGCAGTCGCTCGCCGCCGAGGGGCTGCGCACCCTGATGATCGCCGGCCGGGACCTGCACGCGGTGCCGCGGGGCGACGGGGAGGCGCTGCAGCGCGTGGTGTCCGACCTGACCCTCTACGCCGTGGTCGGCATCGTCGATCCGCCGCGGACGGAGGCCAAGCGGGCCATCGAGGTGGCCCACGCCGCCGGCATCGAGGTGCACATGATCACCGGCGACCACCTCGTGACCGCGTCGGCGATCGCCGCGGAACTGGGCATCGGCGGCGCCGCGGCCACCGGCGCCGACCTCGACGCCCTGGAAGACGACGAGCTACGTTCCCGGGCAGCAGGTTTCGGTGTGCTGGCCCGCGTCGCGCCGGAGCACAAGATCCGGGTCGTCAAGGCGCTGCAGGCGAACGGCGAGGTGGTCGCCATGACCGGCGACGGCGTCAACGACGCGCCCGCCCTCGAACAGGCCGACATCGGTGTCGCCATGGGCATCACCGGCACCGACGTGTCCAAGAGCGCGGCCGACATGATCCTCACCGACGACAACTTCGCGACCATCGTCGCCGCGGTCGAGGAAGGCCGCGGCATCTACGCCAACATCGTCAAGTTCGTGAAGTTCCAGCTGACCACGGCATGGGGGTTCGTGCTGATCTTCCTCGTCGCCGGGGCCCTCGGGCTCGCCGGCGGTGCGCCGTTCACGGCGCTGCAGATCCTGTGGGTCAACATCATCATGGACGGCCCGCCGGCCCTCGCCCTCGGCGTCGACCCCACCGAGCCGGGCACCATGTCCCGGCCGCCGCGGCCGGCCCACGAGCGCCTGCTCAGCCGCGATCGGCTCCGCCGCATCCTCGGCCTGGGCATCGTCATGACCGCCGGAACCGTCGCAGTGCTGCACTACGCGCCGCAGTGGTTCCCCGAGAGCGCCGGCGACCCGCTGTTCGCCACCACCCTCGCGTTCACCACGTTCGTCTTCTTCCAGGTGTTCAATCTGCTCAACGTCCGCTCCGAACTCGGCTCGGTGTTCTCGTTGCAGACCCTCACCAACCACAGCATCTGGATCGCGCTCGTCGTGGTGGTCGTCCTGCAGGTGTGCGTGGTGCAGACGACTTTCCTGCAGGGCTTCTTCGACACCACCGCGCTCACCTCGCAGCAGTGGGCGCTCGCCGTCGGCGTCGGATCCTCGGTGCTGTGGGTGGACGAACTCGTCAAGGCCACCGGACGGAGCGTGCGGCGTCGGCGTGGTGACACGCCTGCTCGGGCGGGCGCATAGTGGAGGTGGTGTCGCCCTCCGACGAACACCGCAGGACGCGGAGGTGGGAACGATGGACATGGGCTTGATGCACATGCTGCACATGTTGATGATGCAGATGCACCACATGCTGATGCCGGGTATGCCGATGCATCACATGATGCCGATGTGACTGCATCACATGATGCCGATGTGACTGCATCACATGATGCCGATGTGACTGCATCACATGATGCCGATGTGACTGCATCACATGATGCCGATGTGACTGCATCACATGATGCCGATGTGACTGCATCA
>NZ_WVTE01000176.1:0-2325 GCF_009939605.1 Rhodococcus sp. YH1
TCGTTCGAGGTGTTCGCCCGGCCGGTACTGCGGGCCGCCGCGGGGCTGCCCGCCGTCGAGCCCGAGACCCGTCCTCTGTCAACAGGTCTCAGCTCCGTGCCGGGCAAGCGCCAGTTCCTGCGCGCTCGCCGCGACGGCGGCGCCGTGGTGGCGATCCCCGGCGCCGGGTCCCACCTGATCGCCGCGATGGCCACCGCGGACGTACTGCTCGACATCCCCGCCGACACCTCGGACCTCGAACCCGGAGAACTCGTGAAGGTACTACCGCTATGACCGAACCGCACGACCTCACCCCGCCCGACGGCGGGGCCCTGAGTCACCTCGACGACAGGGGCCGCGCCCGCATGGTCGACGTGTCCGGCAAGGCCGACACCGCCCGCGTCGCGGTCGCCGCCGGCGAACTCGTCACCACCGCGGAGGTGGTGTCGCTGGTGCGGGCCGACGACATGCCCAAGGCGGACGTGCTCGCCACCGCGCGGATCGCCGGGATCGCGGCGGCCAAGCGCACGTGGGAGCTGATTCCGCTGTGCCACCAGTTGGCGCTGTCGTCGGTGAAGGTCACCTTCGGGTTCACCGACACCGCGATCACGATCGAGGCGACGGCAAAGACGAAGGGCCCCACAGGCGTCGAGATGGAGGCCCTCACCGCCGTCGCGGTGGCCGGGCTGACGTTGCACGACATGGTCAAGGCCGTCGACCCCGCCGCGGTGCTGAACGGAGTGCGGTTGGTCTCGAAGGAGGGCGGCAAGCGCGGGCACTGGCAGCGCGACGAGGCGGAGACCGCCGCACCGGCGGAGGACGAGACCGTCACGCCGGACGAGGACGACATCCTGGAGCAGGCCGGCGTGCCGGCGACGGTGCTCGTCGCGTCCACGGGTGTGGCTGCCGGTACGCGGGAGGACAGGACGGGCCCGCTGATCGCGGACTTTCTCGAGGCGCGCGGCTTCACGGTGCGGGGTCCGCTGGTGTATGCCGACGCGGACATCGCGTGGGGCCTCGAGGACGCGCTCGCCGGCGACCCGGCCCTGGTGATCTCCACCGGCGGGACCGGCGCCTCCCCCACGGACGCGACCCCGGAGGCGACGCTGGCGCTGCTGGACCGCGAGCTGCCGGGGGTCGCCGAGGCCATCCGCCTGCGCGGCCTGCAGGCCACCCCGCACGCCTCGCTGTCACGCGGCGTGGCCGGGCTGGTGGGCCGCACGGTGGTGGTCAATCTGCCCGGCTCACCGGGTGGCGTGAAGGACGGGCTGGCGGTGCTCGAGCCGATTCTCGGCCACCTGCTGGCCCAGGTCGCCGGAGGAGGCGCGCATGAATGAGCTGCTGGCACGGATCTCGGCCGAGCCGCTCGACCCGGCGTCGATGGACGCCGCGGTCGCCGGCCCCCAGCACGGGGCGGTGGTGCTGTTCAGCGGGGTGGTGCGCAACCACGACGGCGGGCGCGCGGTGAGCGCGCTCGAGTACCGGGCGCACCCCGAGGCGGAGCGATTCCTGCGTCGCTGTTGCGAACAGGTGGCGGCGGAGTCGGGACTGCCGGTCGCCGCGGTCCACAGAGTGGGCGATCTCACCATCGGCGATCTCGCGCTGGTGGCGGCGGTGGCGGCACCGCACCGGGCCGAAGCCTTCGCTGTGTGCGCCGAACTGGTCGAACGCATCAAACGCGAGGTCCCCATCTGGAAGCGGCAGCGATTCGAGGACGGTCTGTCCGAGTGGGTCGGCCTCGACGCGTGCGCCGACGAGCATCCCGGCGTGGGGTAGGCTGCGGTAGTTCGGGCATCACGACGATGCTCACCGTCGTGGGATACCGGCGGGCCGGGATCGTGCCCGGTTCCGCATGCAATACCGGCATCGGCTTTCCTTGCGGCGATCCACTGCGCCCTCCGAGATCGTCTCGGGGTGCGTGCACGCTGCATCGAAAGGCAGTTCTGTACCTATGACCGTTTCCTTCTCCGACCTCGGCGTCCCCCGGACCCTGGTGGCATCCCTGGGCGACAGCGGCATCACGAGCCCGTTCCCGATCCAGGTCGACACGCTGCCCGACACGCTGGCCGGCCGTGACGTGCTCGGCCGGGGCCGCACGGGCAGTGGCAAGACGCTGGCGTTCTCCATTCCGCTCGCCGCGCGCCTGGCCGGCCGCGCCACCCGCGAGGCCGGCCGCCCGCGTGGGCTGGTGCTGGCTCCCACCCGCGAGCTGGCCACGCAGATCGCCGCGGTCGTCAATCACCGCAATTCTCGTCATGGGCAACAGCCTGCCACGACCGTTGTCGTGCCCCGCATCGCCCCGACGATCAGCGCGGGATCATCGCGAGCTGGCGGCTCTGCACGACG
>NZ_WVTE01000177.1:0-2167 GCF_009939605.1 Rhodococcus sp. YH1
GCACGGGCGTGCCCGGGATCTCCAGTTCGCTGCACAGCGGGGTCAGGCGGGAGCGGATCCAGTCGATGACGAACGCGTGCTCGGCGAGGTTCTTCGCCGAGGCGAGCAGCTGCCGGCCCGCCTCACGGTCGGCGCCGGGGTCGGCGCAGCGGGCGGCGGTGCCCGCGAGCGGACGGCACGTGACGGCCTCGCCGCGGCGGCTGACCAGCAGTTCGGGCGTCGCGCCGACCAGGGTGTGGCCGCGGTACCGCTCGCCGGCGGCGCTCAGGTCCGCCGCGTAGACGTGGGCGGTGGGGTGGCGCTCGGCCATCCGGGCCGCGAGAGCGAGCGGGTCGACGGGCGTCTCGGAGACGAGCGTGACCGAGCGCGCGGCGACGACCTTGTCGAGTTCGCCGCGGCCGAGCCGGTCGCGCAGCGCCGCGACCCGCGCGACGTGCTGCTGCGGCGCCGGGGTCTGCGCGGCGATCCGCACCGCCGGCAGGGCGGGCAGGGCGTCCGGTGGCTGCCACGCCGCGTCGGTCACGTCGGCGGTCTCCGGCTGGGTCAGCGCGGCGGGGCGCTCGGGATCGAAGGGCAGCGCGCCCACGATCAGGTCGGCCTCGCCGCGGCGCAACGCGAAAGAGGCCTCGGCGACGTCGGTGAACCGGCGGCGCGTCCCGGTGGTGTGCACGCTGCGATCGGCGCGGGAGAGCAGGAAACCGTCCATGGTGGGTCGACGATATCCCCCGCCCGCGCCCGGTACGCGCCGCGGCTAGCGTCCCGGGGGGACGATCAGCACGGGCCGATGGCTGTGGCGCAGCACGTGGTCGGCCACCGACGACTGCAGCAGCGAGCGCAGGCCCGTGGTGCCGCGGGTGCCGGTGACGATGATGTCGACGTTCAGCTCGTCGGCGGCCTCGACGATCGCGGTCCACACGGCACTGACCACCTCGAGGGTGCGGCCCTCCGCGGCGAGGCCGGCGGAGCGGGCGAGTTCGAGTCCCTCCGCGTTGATCACCTTCGCGTCGGTGAGGGCCACGTCCTCGGTTTCCTCGTCGGGTACCCACTCCGGCTGCATCACCCCCGACAGCCCGGACATGCGGGCGGCCTGACGGACCATCGGTTCCCAGGCCGTGACGACGACGGCGCGGCACGAGGCGAGGAATCGCCCCGCATACCGCACGGCCCGCTTGGCGTTCTCGGAGCCGTCGTAGGCGATGAGGATGAGATCTGCGGGCATCACGCGTCCCCTGCTGTCGTGGCGGTCCTTGGGGGGCACTTTACCCGTCGCCGTGGGTCGTCGGGGCAGGCACGGCGGTGGTCGGCTACCGTCGGTGGCCATGCGGATCCGTCACACCCTCACCGTCGCGGTCGCGGCTGTCCTCGCCGTCGCCGGGTGCGGGGGACAGGACGCGCCCCGGACCCCGGAGCCCACGGTCGCCGCGACGTCGCAGGCCACGTCGACCGTCGCACAGTCGCCGTCGCCCGCCCCGATGGCGACCGCGTCACCCGCACCGTCCTGCGGCGACGAGCTGCTCGCGTCGCTGACGGTGCGGCAGCGGCTCGCCCAGCTGCTCAACGTCGGTGTCACCGGCACCGCCGACGCCCTCGAGGCGGTGCGGTCCGAACAGATCGGCGGGATCTTCGTCGGCAGCTGGACCGACGTGTCGATGCTGGCCAACCGGGAGATCCCGCAGGTGGTGGCGGCGAGCCGGTTGCCGCTGATGGTCACCATCGACGAGGAGGGCGGCCGGGTCTCGCGCGTGGGGGCGCTGTTCGGTCCCGATCCGTCGGCGCGGGTGACGGCGCAGACGATGACCGTCGAGGAGACGTACCGGATGGCGCTCGAGCGGGGCCGCGAGCTCCGCGAGCTGGGCGTCACCGTCGACTTCGCGCCGGACGTGGACGTGAGCAGCCAGCCGGACGACTCGGTGATCGGCGACCGCTCCTTCTCCGACGATCCGCAGGTGGTGGTGCAGTACGCCGGCGCCTATGCGCGGGGCCTGCGCGACGCGGGAATCCTGCCGGTGCTCAAGCACTTCCCGGGCCACGGTTCGGCGTCGGGCGACTCGCACACCGGTGCGGTCACCGCGCCGCCGCTCGACCAGCTGCAGCAGGTGGACCTGGTGCCGTACCGGGAGCTCGTGGATTCCGGGGTCGCGGTGATGCTCGGGCACCTCGACGTGCC
>NZ_WVTE01000178.1:0-2131 GCF_009939605.1 Rhodococcus sp. YH1
CGCGTGCTGAAGCCCCGCGACGAGATGCGGAGCCCCGGCCTTGGCGACGGCGATCGTGAGCGCCACCAGTCCAGCCGCGGCGACGGCGCGGTACGGCGTGCGGTACACCCGGTGCACCGCGGCCAGGGGCCGGGGGAGCACCCGCTCGATCCCCATCGTGTACCCCAGTCGCGAAACCGCGTTGACCGATGCCATCGAGGACGCCAGCCACGAGCAGGTCAATCCGAGATGCAGCGCCACGACGACGACGACCGGCACGCCGGAGTCGGTGCCGTGGCGATACGCGTCGATCACCGTCCCGCCGCGGCCACCCCAGACCGCCAGGGCCGCGAGGACGCAGAGCGTCCCGCAGATCACCGGTGTCCAGAGCACGGTGCGGGTGACCGTCACCAACGGTCGGCGGGCCTCGGGTGCCAGGAAGGTGGCGCTCTCGAATCCGGCGAGCGCGAACACGGCGGTGAGCGCCAGGACCACGAGTTCGCCGGCGCCGCCGCCGGGGGGTTCCGCGACCGGTGTGGGCACGGCCGGCACGAGGAACAGCGTGAGGATGAACGCGAGCGAGCACGCCTCCACCAGCAGGATCGCGTGGACCGCGAATCTGATCCCGCGGACCACGCACGCGCCGATCACGCAGGCCAGCACGAGATACAACGGCAGTGCGGGAACGGAGACGCCGGCCCCGTGGGCGACCGCCAGGATCGACTGCCCCCCGTGGTAGAGGGTGAGCCCGGCACTGCCGAGGTACTTCACCGCCAGCGCGGCACCACCGCCGAGCGCGGCGCGCGGGCCGAGTCCCTGCGCGACGAACGTGTACGGGCCGCCGGCGGCGGCGAGGCGGCGGGTGAAGGCCGCGAAGCATCCGGCCACCGCGCCCAGCAGGACCGTCGTCGCCGCCACGGTGAGCAGGCCTGCGAGCATCGACTGCCCGGCCACGATCGCGGTCGTCAGGACGACCATCGACGCGGCGGGCGCCGTGGTGGCGACCGACTGCGCGAGGACCTCGATGCCGGACAGCCGGCGCCGCCCGAGGGCTCGTAGCGGCGACAAGGCCGGTCGTTCCGGCTCACGCGCCGTGAAGGACAGCGTGATCGCGTCGGAGAGTGCGGACATGGCACGCGAAGCTATCGGCCCGGTGTTTCCGGTCTGTTTCCGGGGGACGTCGAACGGGCGCACCGGGATCGAGAATTCGGGTCCGCGGCGGACCGTCGTTCTCGAGCGCCGGTCCGCAAGACGTTGCGCGTGCGAGACATCCCCGCATCCCGCTCTTCCCACCATAGGTGCCGAGCCGATCGGGACGGTCGGTGTTGCACGATGGGAGCAGTCACTGTGGCAGTTACACGTAGGTCTTTCATGAAGGGACTCGGCGTCACGGGCGGCGCCGGCCTGATGTACGGCGCGATGTCCACGATCGGCCTCGCGCCCGCAACGGCGTCGACGCCGGCTTTCCGGGCGCCGGCGCGCAGCGACCTGATCGGCCGGGTGGACGGCCATCATTCGGTCGTCGTCCTCGGCGGCGGCCCGGCCGGATTGTGCGCCGCCTACGAATTGGGGAAGGCCGGGTACGACGTCACGGTGCTGGAGGCTCGGCGTCGGCCCGGTGGCCGGGTCTGGTCCGTGCGCGCCGGAACGGAGGAGACGGACCTGAACGGCGAGAAGCAGGTCTGCACCTTCGCCGACGGGCACTACTTCAACCTCGGTGCCACCCGCATCCCGCAGAGCCACGTGACGATGGACTACTGCCGCGAACTGGGGGTGGAACTGCAGGCGTTCGGCAACCAGAACGCCAACACCTTCGTGCACTACTCGAGCGACACGGCGTTGTCCGACCGGTCCATCACGTATCGGGCGGCGAAGGCCGACACGTACGGGTACATGTCGGAGCTGTTGCAGAAGGCGGCCTCCCGCGGCGCACTCGACGACGTGCTCACCCAGGCCGACAAGGACGCGCTGTCCGAGTTCCTCAGCGACTTCGGCGACCTGTCCGGCGACGGACGATACGTCGGGTCGACCCGCCGCGGGTACACCTCCGAGCCCGGCGCCGGTCTGGACTTCGGCACGCACGAGCCGCCCTTCGCGATGACGGACGTGATCCGCGGCGGCATCGGCCGCAACTTCAGCTTCGACTTCGGCT
>NZ_WVTE01000018.1:0-19469 GCF_009939605.1 Rhodococcus sp. YH1
CGCGCCCCCGGGAACTGCCCGAGGTGCTCGGCTGACGCGGATCGCGCCGGTGCGCGGCTGACGACGCGGATCGCACCGGTGCGCGGCTCGGGATTCGAGCAGCATCGCCGCCGGGGGCGACGCTCACCCGCCCAGCATCCGCACCCGCTCCAGCGCCGGGGCGAAGGCCTCGAGATACGGCCCGTGGACGGTGTAGTAGGTGAAGCCGTAGCGGTCGCGGTTGCGCAGGACCTGATCGGCCATCCGTTCCACCGTGCCGATCAGTGCGAACGGCGTGTCCAGCAGCTCCTCGACGCTCATCATCGGACCGTAGCGCTCGAGAAGTGCCCGCGCCGCGCCCTCTCGGTCGTCGGTCACCACGACCGCCTGGACCAGCACCTGCCACTCGAGGCGGTCCGCGCGGGCGCCGGCGCGCTCACGGGCGAACCGCACGCGCTCGTCGGCCTCGGTGGCCGTCGCGATGCGCAGCACCCCGGGCGCCTGCCCCGGCACCTGCACGGCACCGGCCACCCCCACGATGTCGGCGCGCTCGGCCGCCAGCTGCAGCACCCGGTCCCCGGTGCCGCCGATCAGCAGCGGGGGACCGGTACCGCCGAACCCGCGCCGCTGGACCGGCTGCAGCGGTGCCAGGCCCATGCCGGCGCGCAGCTCGGCCTGTTGCGGGTACCCACCCTCCGCGAAGCGGCGCCCCAGACCGTCGATCAGGGCCTCGAGCCGATCGACGCGGCGGCCGATCGGCTCCCAGCCGATGCCGGCCTCGTCGAATTCCCACTTCATGTGCCCGGCGCCGAGGCCGAGCTCGAGCCGGCCGCCGGTGAGGACGTCGGTGGTCGCGACGTCGCGGGCCAGCAGCTCCGAATTCCAGAACGGGGCGTTGAGGACGAGCGTGCCCACCCGCAGCCGCTCGGTCGCCTGCGCCGCGGCGACGAGCGTGGGAAACGGCGCGGCGACCCCCAGGTGGTCCGCGGCGAACAGCGTGTCGTACCCGAGGGCCTCGATGCGGCGGCACCGGCCGGCGAACGCACCGGCCGACTCCAGGGCGAAGACGTTCGTGGCGAAGCGGAACTCGTTCACATCCTTCACGGTGCCGTACCCGTGATCCGCAGTCCAGCAGGCCCGCTCCGGGTCCGTGGGGCGTGTGCAGGCGGTTTGCCTCCGCTGACTACGATTGCGGGGTGACCAGTGCGCCAGAGAACCACCAGAACCCCGCCGACGCCCTCCCCAAGAGCTGGGACCCCAGCGCCGTAGAGGACGAGCTGTACCAGGGCTGGGTGGACGCCGGTTACTTCGTCGCCGATCCGTCCAGCGACAAGCCCGGCTACTCGATCGTGCTGCCGCCACCGAACGTCACCGGAAGCCTGCACATGGGCCACGCCCTCGACCACACCCTGATGGACGCGCTGTCGCGCCGCAAACGCATGCAGGGCTACGAGGTGCTCTGGCTGCCCGGCATGGACCACGCCGGCATCGCCACCCAGACCGTCGTCGAGAAGCAGCTCGCGGTGGACGGGAAGGCCAAGGAGGACTTCGGCCGCGAACTGTTCGTCGACAAGGTCTGGGACTGGAAGCGCGAATCGGGCGGCACCATCCAGGGCCAGATGCGCCGCATCGGCGACGGCGTCGACTGGTCCCGCGACCGGTTCACCATGGACGAGGGCCTTTCGCGGGCCGTGCAGACGATGTTCAAGCGGCTCTACGACGACGGGCTGATCTACCGGGCCGAGCGACTGGTGAACTGGTCGCCCGTGCTGCAGACCGCGATCTCCGACATCGAGGTCAAGTTCGAGGAGGTCGAGGGCGAACTCGTGTCGCTGCGCTACGGCTCCCTCAACGACGACGAGCCGCACGTGATCGTCGCCACCACCCGGGTGGAGACGATGCTGGGCGACACGGCCGTCGCGGTGCACCCGGACGACGAGCGCTACAAGCACCTGGTCGGCACCACCCTCGAGCACCCCCTCACCGGCCGGCGGATCCCCGTGATCGCCGACGAGTACGTCGACCCCGAATTCGGCACCGGCGCCGTGAAGATCACGCCCGCGCACGACCCCAACGACTTCGAGATGGGCCTGCGGCACAACCTGCCGATGCCCACCATCATGGACAAGGCCGGCAAGATCGCCGACACCGGAACGCAATTCGACGGCATGGACCGGTTCGAGGCGCGGGTCAAGGTGCGCGAGGCGCTGGCCGAGCAGGGGCGGGTCGTCGCCGAGAAGCGTCCCTACCTGCACAGCGTCGGTCACTCCGAGCGCAGCGGCGAGACCATCGAGCCCCGGCTGTCGATGCAGTGGTGGGTCAAGGTCGATGCGCTCGCCGAGGCGGCGGGCGACGCGGTCCGCAACGGCCACACCGTGATTCACCCGGCCAGCCAGGAACCGCGCTGGTTCGCCTGGGTCGACAACATGCACGACTGGTGCATCTCGCGGCAGTTGTGGTGGGGGCACCGCATCCCGATCTGGTACGGCCCCGACGGCGAGGTCGAGTGCTTCGGTCCGGACCAGACCGCCCCCGAGGGGTGGGAGCAGGACCCCGACGTGCTCGACACCTGGTTCTCCTCGGGCCTGTGGCCGTTCTCCACGATGGGCTGGCCCGACACGACGCCGGAGCTCGAAAAGTTCTATCCCACAAGCGTGCTCGTCACCGGTTACGACATCCTGTTCTTCTGGGTGGCCCGGATGATGATGTTCGGCCTGTACGTCGCGAACGACGAGGCGATCACCGCCGGCGGGAAGTCCGGCGTCCAGGTGCCGTTCAAGGACCTGTTCCTGCACGGCCTCGTGCGCGACCAGTACGGCAAGAAGATGTCCAAGTCGCGCGGCAACGGCATCGATCCGCTGGACTGGGTGGAGCGGTACGGCGCCGACGCACTGCGCTTCACCCTGGCCCGCGGCGCCAACCCCGGGAGCGACCTCGCCGTGGGCGAGGACCACGCGCAGTCCTCCCGCAACTTCGCCAACAAGCTGTTCAACGCGACCAAGTTCGCCCTGATGAACGGCGCCGTCGTCACCGAGCTGCCGGCGCGCGCTGCGCTCACCGACGCGGACCGGTGGATCCTCGACCGGCTCGAGCAGGTCCGCGCCGAGGTCGACGAGGCGTTCGAACGGTTCGAGTTCTCCAAGGCGTGCGAGGCGCTCTACCACTTCGCGTGGGACGAGGTGTGTGACTGGTACCTCGAGCTCGCCAAGGTGCAGCTCGCCGACGGCAGCGAGTACGCGGAGGGGACCAAGGCGGTCCTCGGCAACGTCCTCGACCAGCTGCTGCGCCTGCTGCACCCGGTGATCCCGTTCGTCACCGAAACCCTCTGGAAGGTGCTCACCGGCGGCGAGTCCGTGGTCGTCGCGTCGTGGCCGGGCACCAGCGGGGTCGCGGCCGACGCCGACTCCGCGCGCCGCGTCGAGGATCTGCAGAAGCTCGTCACCGAGGTCCGCCGCTTCCGCAGCGACCAGGGCCTCAAGCCGTCGCAGAAGGTCGCCGCGCGGCTCACCGAGATCGACGCCGCCGACCTGGCCGCCCAGGTGCCGGCCGTGCGGTCGCTGGCGCGACTGACCGAGCCGGCGGACGGGTTCTCCGCCACCGCCTCCATCGAGGTGCGCCTGTCCCGCGCCACCGTCACCGTCGAGCTGGACACCTCCGGCACCGTCGACGTGGCGGCCGAGCGTGCCCGGCTGGGCAAGGACCTCGCGGTCGCCGAGAAGGAGCTCGCGGGCACGTCCGCCAAGCTCGGCAACGAGGCGTTCCTCGCCAAGGCGCCCGCGGCGGTCGTCGAGAAGATCACCGCCCGCAAGCAGATCGCGGAGGAGGAGATCGCCCGGATCACCGCCCGACTCCAGGAGCTGGGGTCGGCGTGAGCGAGGACCGGTCCGCGGCGACGCCGGCGCAGCCTTCGCCGGTCGACCTGGCCGAGCTGACCCTCGTCGAGGCCGAACTCGACAAGCGCTGGCCCGAAACGAAGATCGAGCCGTCGCTCACCCGGATCGCGGCGCTGATGGATCTGCTCGGATCCCCGCAGCGCAGCTATCCGGCCATCCAGATCGCCGGCACCAACGGCAAGACGTCGGTGAGCCGGATGATCGACGCCCTGCTGACCCGGTTGCACCGGCGGACCGGCCGCACCACGAGCCCGCACCTGCAGCTGGCCACCGAGCGGATCAGCATCGACGGGGCGCCGGTCTCGCCGCGCACCTACGTCGACACCTATCGCGAACTCGAGCCGTACGTCGCGATGATCGACGCCCAGTCGCAGGCTGCGGGCGGCCCGGCGATGAGCAAGTTCGAGGTGACCACGGCGATGGCCTTCGCCGCGTTCGCCGAGGCTCCCGTCGACGTCGCCGTCGTCGAGGTGGGGCTCGGTGGCACCTGGGACGCCACCAACGTCGTGGACGCGCAGGTCGCGGTGATCACCCCGATCGGGCTCGACCACACCGAGTACCTCGGTCCCGACCTCCCGACGATCGCGGGGGAGAAGGCCGGGATCATCAAGAAGGCTGCCGACGACGGGCTGGTTCCCCGCGACACCGTCGCCGTCCTGGCCCAGCAGGAGCCCGAGGTGATGGAGGTGCTGCTGCGACGGGCCGTCGAGGCGGATGCCGCCGTGGCGCGCGAGGGCTCCGAGTTCAAGGTCCTGGCCCGGCGCATCGCCGTGGGGGGTCAGCAGCTCGAGCTGCAGGGCCTGGGCGGGGTGTACACCGACATCTTCCTGCCGCTGCACGGCGAGCACCAGGCCCGCAACGCCTCGCTCGCGCTCGCCGCCGTGGAGGCGTTCTTCGGCGCCGGCGCCGACCGGCAGCTCGACGGCGACGCGGTGCGCGCGGCGTTCGCGTCGGTGCTCAACCCGGGCCGGCTCGAACGGGTGCGCAGCGCCCCGACGGTCTTCCTCGACGCCGCCCACAACCCCCACGGGGCGAAGGCGCTCGCCGCGGCCCTGGCCGACGAGTTCGACTTCCGCAAGCTGGTCGGAGTGGTGTCGGTGATGGCCGACAAGGATGTGCCCGGCCTGCTCGACGCGCTCGAGCCGGTGTTCGACGAGATCGTCGTCACCCACAACGGTTCGCCGCGGGCCATGGACGTCGACGAGCTCGCCGACCTGGCCGTGGCCCGGTTCGGCGACGAACGCGTGGTGGTCGCGCAGACACTGCCCGACGCCCTCGAGACGGCCATCGCCATCGCCGAGGAGGTCGCCGAGCCGGGTGAGGCAGTATCGGGGGCGGGCGTCGTGGTCACCGGTTCGGTGGTGACCGCCGGCGCCGCCCGCACTCTCTTCGGAAAGGACCCCGCGTGAGCGAGGCAGCTGACAACCCCGGCGAATCGCCGGATCGGGACTCCGCCGTCCGGCCCCCGGCGAAGGACCCGTGGAAGGGACTGCGCGGCGTCATGGCCGGCACGCTCGTCCTCGAGGCCATCGTGGTCCTGCTCGTGCTGCCGGTCGTCGCGGTCATCGGTGGGGGGCTGACGTGGTTCTCGGGCGGCTACATCGTGCTCCTCGCCGTCGCGATGATCGCGGGCGCCGGGCTGCAGGGCCGGCCGTGGGCGCTCTGGTACAACCTCGCGCTGCAGGTGCTGACCCTGCTGGGCTTCGTGGTGGACCTGTCGCTCGGCATCGTCGGCGTGCTCTTCAGCGTGGTCTGGGGCTACATCCTGTACCTGCGCAAGGACATGAAGGACCGCGAGGCGCGGGGTCTGCTGCCGGGGCAGCGGGGCTGACCACTACGCTGTGCGCGTGACTGAGCGGACCCTGGTACTGATCAAGCCCGACGGCGTGGCCCGTCGTCATGTCGGAGAGATCCTCTCGCGCATCGAGCGCAAGGGACTCGACATCGTGGCACTCGAACTGCGCACCGCCACCGAGGAGGTGGCCGCCGCCCACTACGCCGAGCACGAGGGCAAACCCTTCTACCCCGGCCTGATCGAGTTCATCACCTCGCGCCCGCTGGTCGCGGCCGTGCTCGAGGGCCCCCGGGCCATCGCCGCGTTCCGTCAGCTCGCGGGCGGCACCGATCCGGTGGAGAAGGCCGTTCCCGGCTCCATCCGCGGTGATCTCGGGCTCGACGCCGGGGAGAACCTGGTGCACGGCTCCGACTCGGTGGAGTCCGCCGAGCGCGAGATCGCCCTCTGGTTCCCCGCCCTCGCCGGGTCCTGATCCGTATCGACTGCCCCGCCACGGCGCCCTCCGGGGCGCCGTTGGCGTATCCACGGACCTCTGTGTGGGATACTGAGGTAGGTCGCCCCGCTTCGAGTGTTGCGGAACGACCGAACGACATCACGGATCGATGCCCGACATCGCTGTGACCGGGGACGCAGGAGACACCTCGCTCGGTTGCACGCTGGATGCACCGGCGCTCGATCCGCGATCCAGCCAGGCACCGCTCGGCCGTGCAGTGAAAACGGGCACCGGACGACCGCGCGATGCGAGACCGCACATCTCGCGCCTCCCGGTGCGAGCACACACAGACAGCGCCCTCGCGTGGCCGCGTCACATCGCTCGAGACGAGGATGGACGCGCCCGGGGGCCCGAGGAGACCTACGTGGCCGAACAAGCGCCGCCGAACGACAATTCCAACGAAGAGGGCACCGTGGTGCTGCCGCCGAAGATGCGCGTGCACGCCCTTGCCAAACTGCTCGGCCTGACCAGCAAACAGGTCATGGCCAAGGCCGCCGACCTCGGCACCGAGCTGCGCAGTGCCCACTCGAGCCTGCAGCGCGACCTCGCCGAACAGATCCGCGCCGCGCTCGGCGCGCCGGCCGAGGCCGAACCGGTGCCCACCGCGGAAGCCGCACCGGAACCGGTGGGTGAGGCGCCCGAGGTGCCCGCCGGAGAGGCCGCCGTCGCGGTGCCCGCCGAGGTCCCCGTGGAGGAGCCGGCGGCCGCGGTCCAGGACACTACCGCTCAGGAACCCGCCGCGGAGTCCGTCGAGGCACCCGCGGCCCCGGCCCTGTTCACCGGCGTGGAGCAGGAGACCCCGGTGTTAGCCGCGCCGGAACCGAGCACCGCCGAGCCCGTCGTCAGCGCACCGCTGTTCCTGCAGCCGGAGGTCACCACTCCCGTCGAGGCCCCGCCCCGTCGACGCCGTTCCCGGCGAGCGGCCGAGGCACCCGAGCCCGCCGTCGCCGAGGAGGTCACCGAGGAGACCGCCGCGGTGGAGGAACCGGCCGAGGAGACCGCCGAGGAGGAGGAGGAGCCGCGTCGGCGCCGTCGTGGCCGCCGTGGCCGTGGCCGTGGCCGCGGCGAACAGCCCGAGACGCAGGACGAGACCACCGCCGAGGAGGGGACAGCTGCGGCGGAGGCCGAGGAAGCGGAGGCCGAGGAGCCGACGGAGGCCGAGGAGCCGACGACGGAGGAAGCCGCGACCGCCGGGCCGGAGGCCGAAGGCGGGGAGGCCGAGCAGGCCGAGGCCGAGGAGGAGTCCGCGGAAGGTCCCTCGCGCCGTCGTCGCCGTCGTCGTCGCCGCAAGGGCAGCGCGGACGGCGCCGAGGCCGTCGCCGAGGACGACTCGGTCCCCACCGTCGTCCACGAGCGCGAGCCGCGGCCCAAGGCCCGCGCCGCCAAGGACGAGGTGCAGGGCATCACCGGTTCCACCCGGCTCGAGGCCAAGCGCCAGCGCCGCCGCGACGGCCGGGACGCGGGCCGCCGTCGGCCCCCGATCCTCACCGAGTCGGAGTTCCTCGCCCGTCGCGAGTCCGTCGACCGCGTCATGGTGGTGCGGGAGAAGACCGGTGACGGTGCGCACCCCGGGAACATCACGCAGGTCGCGGTCCTCGAGGACGGCGTCCTGGTCGAGCACTTCGTGACCAGCGCCGGATCCGGTTCGATGGTCGGCAACATCTTCCTCGGCCGTGTCCAGAACGTGCTTCCCTCGATGGAGGCGGCGTTCATCGACATCGGCAGGGGCCGCAACGGCGTCCTCTACGCCGGCGAGGTCAACTGGGAGGCCGCCGGGCTCGGCGGCAACTCCCGCAAGATCGAGCAGGCCCTCAAGCCGGGTGACCGGGTGCTCGTGCAGGTCAGCAAGGACCCGGTCGGGCACAAGGGCGCCCGCCTGACCACGCAGATCAGCCTCGCCGGCCGGTTCCTGGTGTACGTGCCGGGCGGCTCGTCCACCGGCATCAGCCGCAAGCTGCCCGACACCGAGCGCAAGCGGCTCAAGGAGATCCTGCGCGAGATCGTCCCGGCCGAGGCCGGCGTGATCATCCGCACCGCGGCGGAGGGCGTGAGCGAAGACGAGCTCGCCCGCGACGTGCAGCGCCTGCAGACGCAGTGGGCTTCCATCGAGGAGCAGGCCGCCAAGCTTGAGTCCGACGGCTCGGGGCAGCCGAAGACCCTCTACGAAGAGCCCGACCTGCTGGTCAAGGTGATTCGCGACCTGTTCAACGAGGACTTCTCCAAACTCGTCATCGAGGGCGAGAACGCCTGGACCACCGTCGAGAGCTACATCCGCACCGTCGCACCGGACATGGTGCCCCGCGTGGAGCGGCACGATCCCGACTCGGGTGGACGCGACGTGTTCGCCGCCCACCGCATCGACGAGCAGCTCGCCAAGGCGCTCGACCGCAAGGTGTGGCTGCCGTCCGGTGGCACGCTCGTCATCGATCGCACCGAGGCGATGACCGTCGTCGACGTCAACACCGGCAAGTTCACCGGGGCCGGCGGCAATCTCGAAGAGACCGTCACCCGCAACAACCTCGAGGCGGCCGAGGAGATCGTGCGGCAGATGCGGCTGCGCGACATCGGCGGCATGATCGTCGTCGACTTCATCGACATGGTGCTCGAGTCGAACCGCGACCTGGTGCTGCGACGCCTCACCGAGGCGCTCGGCCGGGACCGCACCCGCCACCAGGTTTCCGAGGTGACCTCGCTGGGGCTCGTGCAGATGACGCGCAAGCGGCTCGGCACGGGTCTGGTGGAGGCGTTCTCCACCACGTGCGAGCACTGCCACGGCCGCGGCATCGTCGTGCACAGCGAACCCGTCGAGGCCGGCGCGGCCGAGGACGGTGGGCGGCCCGCCCGTGCCGAGAGCGGCTCCCGGCGCCGCCGGGGCCGTGACCGCGGCACCCAGCCGGAGGCGGCGACGACCGAGACGGCCGCGCCCGCGCCGGTACCCGAGGTGGCGACAGTGGACGCGACCGTCAAGCGTGCCCACCCGGTGGCCCTGGCGATGGCTGCGCACCACGGGAACCACGACGAGAACCCGGCGGAATCCGGCGCCGAGCAGGCGCAGGCAGCGCCGGCCCAGCCGGCCGAAACACGCGAGGCTGAGCCGGCCGAAACACGCAAGGCTGAGCCGGCCGAATCACGCAAGGCTGGGCCCGCCGACACGCGCGAGGCGCGGCCGGCCGAAGCACCGGAGGCCGAAAAGCAGGCAGCGGAGCCGGCGGCCCGTCGCCGTCGCCGGGTCTCACGGGCCGCCGCGGCCCCGACGGGCGACGGCACCGGCGCCGGCACCGTCTTCGTGGTGCCCACACCGGCCCCCGCACCGGAGCCTGCGGCGGTGGCCGCCGCGCCGGTCCCGGACGGGGAGAACGCCGAGCCGGTGGTCGTTCGACGGCCGCGTCGTCGCCGGGCCGCGGGCCGGCCCGCCGGTCGAAGCACAGGCATGAGGTCCGACCGGGCCCGACACCGCGCGGGCCCGGTTTGACCCTGGCAGTCACCTTCCCGTAATCTTGGTCAGTCGCTACTCGGCGATACGGCCCTGCTGCGCCCGATGTGGGAAGGTGGCGGGCCCCGAGTCAGCAACCACACCAGACCAGTCGCGTTGCACACCGTGGCGCGAGCACGTTCGAACTAGCAAGGGGTAGCCGTCCGATGGCAACGTACGCGATCGTCAAGACCGGCGGTAAGCAGTACAAGGTCGCTGAGGGCGATCTCGTCAAGGTCGAGAAGATCGAGGGTGAGCCCGGCACTGCTGTCTCGCTTGCTCCGGTCCTCGTCGTCGACGGAGCCGAGCTGACCACCGACGCCGACAAGCTGGCGAAGGTCACGGTCACCGGCGAGATCGTCGAGCACACCAAGGGCCCGAAGATCCGCATCCACAAGTTCAAGAACAAGACCGGCTACCACAAGCGCCAGGGTCACCGTCAGAAGCTGACGGTCCTGAAGGTCACCGGCATCAAGTAATTCGGGCTTCCGCTTCAAACCCCAGGAGGGTTCGTCATGGCACACAAGAAGGGCGCATCCAGCTCCCGTAACGGTCGCGATTCGAACGCCCAGCGTCTCGGCGTCAAGCGCTTCGGCGGCCAGGCCGTCAACGCCGGTGAGATCCTGGTGCGCCAGCGCGGCACCCACTTCCACCCCGGCGTGAACGTCGGCCGTGGCGGCGACGACACGCTGTTCGCCCTCGCTGCCGGTGCCGTCGAGTTCGGCACCAAGCGTGGTCGCAAGACGGTCAACATCGTTCCGGTCGCGGCAGACGCCTGATCTGCCGTCCGAATCGGACACCGCGGAGGTTCCCTTCGCACATACTCCCAGTAGGGGCGGACCAGGGTCGCACACCCGGGTCCGCCCCTACTGTTTTCGGGACGACCGGTACCGGTCGTTCCGGCACAACTCCGGTAGTCCCGGCACAGTGGGGCTACCGGTCGACACAACAGTTCCACCATTCGACGGAGGTCCACCCCATGTCCCGCTTCATCGACCGGGTGGTGCTGCACGTCACCGCCGGCAAGGGTGGTAACGGCTGCGCCTCCGTCCATCGCGAGAAGTTCAAGCCGCTCGGCGGCCCCGACGGCGGTAACGGCGGCAACGGCGGCAACGTCGTGCTCGAGGTGGACGAGGGGGTCCACACCCTCCTCGACTTCCACTTCCACCAGCACGCGAAAGCCACGAACGGCACGCAGGGCGCGGGCAGCAACCGCGACGGCGCCAACGGCGGCGACCTCGTGCTCAAGGTGCCCGACGGCACCGTCGTGCTCGACAAGGACGGCCGGATCCTGGCCGACATGGTCGGCGCCGGCACTCGCTTCGTCGCCGCCCACGGTGGCCGCGGCGGCCTCGGCAACGCGGCCCTGGCGTCGAAGGCCCGCAAGGCCCCCGGCTTCGCCCTGCTCGGCGAGGAGGGGGAGGAGCGCGACCTCGTCCTCGAACTCAAGTCCGTCGCCGACGTCGGGCTGGTCGGGTTCCCGTCCGCCGGCAAGTCCTCGCTGGTGTCGGTGCTCTCCGCGGCCAAGCCGAAGATCGCCGACTACCCGTTCACCACCCTCGTTCCCAACCTCGGGGTCGTGCAGTCGGGCGACACCACGTTCACCGTCGCCGACGTGCCGGGCCTGATCCCCGGCGCCAGCCAGGGCCGCGGTCTCGGCCTGGACTTCCTGCGTCACCTCGAGCGCTGCGCCGTGCTCGCGCACGTCGTCGACTGCGCGACGCTCGAGCCGGGGCGCGATCCCGTCTCCGACATCGACGCACTCGAGGCCGAGCTGGCCGCCTACCAGCCGGCGTTGTCCGGCGACAGCAGCCTGGGCGACCTCGCCGATCGTCCCCGCATCGTCATCCTCAACAAGGTCGACGTGCCGGACGCCGCGGAACTCGCCGATTTCGTCACCCCCGAGCTCGAGGAGCGGGGCTGGCCGGTGTTCCGGATCTCCGCCGTCAGCCGGGAAGGGCTGCGGCCGCTGACCTTCGCGTTGGCGCGGATGGTGGAGGAGTACCGGCAGGCGCATCCGCCGGCCGCGCCGCGGCGGCCGGTCATCCGGCCCGTCGCCGTCGACGAGACCGGCTTCAGCGTCGTCGCCGACCCCGAGACGCCGGGTGGCTTCATCGTGCGCGGCACCCGGCCCGAGCGCTGGGTGCGTCAGACGGCGTTCGACAACGACGAGGCCGTCGGCTACCTCGCGGATCGGCTCGCCCGCCTCGGTGTCGAGGACGAACTCGTCAAGCAGGGCGCCGAACCGGGTGCCTCCGTCACCATCGGCGACGTCTCGTTCGAGTGGGAGCCGCAGACCCAGGCCGGCGTGGACGTCGTGCCCACCGGCCGGGGCACCGACGCCCGCCTCGACCAGGTCGATCGGGTCGGCGCCGCCGAACGCCGCCACGCCAAGCGGGTCCGCCGCGGTCTCGCGACCGACGACGACGAGTTCTGACCACCGCACCTCGAGCCCAGAAGCAGGAGATCGTGAGCGATACCCGGGAGGCCGTCGCCGGCGCGCGCCGCGTCGTGGTGAAGATCGGCTCGTCCGCCATCACCAGCCTGGTCGGCGGCCTCGACCGGGACCGCCTCGACTGCCTGGTCGACGCTCTCGAAGAGCGCATGCGCTCCGGCTCGGACGTCGTGGTGGTGTCCTCCGGCGCGGTCGGCGCCGGCCTCGCTCCGCTGGGCCTGACCATCCGGCCCCGCGACCTGGCCACCAAGCAGGCCGCGGCCAGCGTCGGACAGCTTGCCCTGGCCCACGCGTGGGGCACCTCCTTCGCCCGGTACGGCCGCACCGTCGGGCAGGTGCTGCTCACGGCCGACGACATCGCGCGGCGCACCCAGCACCGCAATGCCCAGCGCACCCTCGACCGGCTGCGCGCGCTGCACGCCGTGCCCGTGGTCAACGAGAACGACACCGTCGCGACCGCCGAGCTGAGGTTCGGCGACAACGATCGCCTCGCCGCGCTCGTCGCGCACCTCGTCGGCGCCGACGCGCTGATCCTGCTCTCCGACGTCGACGGCCTCTACGACGGCGATCCCCGTAAGGGCGACGCCCACCTCATCGCGGAGGTGACGAGCCCGGAGGACCTCGACGGCGTCGTCGCCGGGTCCGGGGGCGCCCTCGGCACGGGCGGGATGGCGTCGAAGCTGTCCGCCGCGCGCCTGGCCGCGGATTCGGGTGTGCCGGTGCTGCTCACCGCCGCGTCGCAGGCCGACCGTGCCCTCGGTGCCGCGGATGTGGGCACTGCGTTCGCGGCCCGGCCCGACCGGATGTCGGCGCGGCGTTTCTGGGTGCGGCACGCCGCCGACACCCACGGCACCCTGCACCTGGACGCGGGCGCGGTACGGGCGGTGGTGGAACGGCGCCGCTCGCTGCTCGCGGCGGGCATCACGGGAATGAGCGGGCGCTTCCACGGTGGGGACGTGGTGGCGCTGGTCGGTCCCGACGGCCGCACGGTGGGGCGCGGCGTGGTGGCCTACGATGCCGCCGAGCTGGACTGGATGATCGGGTTCTCCACGCGGCAGCTGCCGGCGGACCTGCAGCGGCCGGTGGTGCACGCGGACGATCTCGTGACGCTGTAGGCGCGGGCGGTCACCGGCCGGAGGTGGCCGCCGGTGCCGCGGTGACCAGGGCCGTGAGCACCTCCGAGCAGCCCGCGTCGACCTTCACGGTGGCGAGGGGATCGCCGCGCGTGACGCCACGGTTGACCACGGCCACCGGCATGCGGCGCTTGGCGGCGTGCCGCACGAACCGCAACCCGGACATCACCGTCAGGGAACTGCCGACCACGAGCAGGGCCTCCGCCTCGTCGACGAGCGCGAAGGCGCGCTCCACGCGCTCGCGTGGCACCGATTCACCGAAGTAGACGATGTCCGGCTTGAGCATCCCCCCGCACCGCTCGCAGTCCACCATGCGGAAGCTGCCGGTGTCGTCGACGACCGCGTCGGCGTCCGGCGCCACCTCGAGACCCGTCGTCCCCCGAACCCGTTCGAGGAAGCCCGGATTGGCGGCGGTGAGCCGCTCGGCGAGGGTGAAGCGCGAGATCCGGAGGTCGCACGCCAGGCAGCGCACCTGCGCGTAGCAGCCGTGCAGGTCGATCACCCGCCGGCTCCCGGCCTTGGTGTGCAGCAGGTCCACGTTCTGGGTCAGGACGCCCAGGACGGTGCCGCGGCGTTCGAGCGCGGCGAGGGCGCGGTGCCCGGCGTTCGGCCGTGCGGAGTCCATGTGCCGCCACCCGACATGGTTGCGCGCCCAGTAGCGGCGCCGGAATTCCGGATCCCCGACGAACTGCTGATAGGTCATCGGGTTGCGGGGTGGCGCGCCGGGGCTGCGGTAGTCCGGGATGCCGGAGTCGGTCGAGATGCCCGCGCCGGTGAGCACGCACAACCGCCGGCCGTCGAGCAGGTGGTGCAGCGGTTTGATCACCCCGTCCAGGGTAGCGGCGTGTCAGTACCCGGCGCTCGGGTCGACGACCGCGGCGAGATCGAGGCCGGTCGCGAAGCGCGTGACGTTCTCGGTCACGTGCTCGGCGAACGCGGGGATGCGCAGCGCCGGGGGATTGGAGTCGTGCGGGGTGATCATGGCGTTGCGCAGCGACCACAGCGGGTGCCCGTCCGGCAGCGGTTCCGGGTCCGTGACGTCCAGGCCGGCGCCCGCGATGACGCGGCGGCTCAGGGCGTCCACCAGCGCGTCGGTGTCGACGAGGCTGCCGCGGGCAACGTTGATCACCCAGGCGGTCGGCTTCATTGCGGCCAGCTCGTCGGCGCCCACCAGTTGCTCGGTCTCGGCCGTGGCGGGGGCGGCGATCACGAAATGGTCTGCGCGGGGCCATACTTCGTCGATCCGTGCGACGGGGACCGTCTCCACGGCGCCCGGGACGGGGCGGCCGCTGCGGGTGACCGCGAGCGCCTGGGCGCCGAGCGAACCGAGCATGGGGATCAGGGCCCGGCCGATGCCACCCGCGCCGATGATCCCGACGGTGGCGCCGCGCAGGGTGCCCAGCTGGGGGTAGAACACGCTCGGCGTCCACGACGTGGCCGCCAGGTGGTCGGGCAGCGCCCGCACGCCGGCGAGCAGCAGCATGAGCGCGTGTTCGGCGACCGTCGCGGCGAACGCCCCGGCGGCCGACGTCCACGTCACCTGGGGGTGAGCGCGGATGACGCCGGCGTCGAACCAGTCCTCCACGCCGGCGGCGGGCAGCTGAACCCACCGCACCGACGCCGGCAGCACCGCGGGGAACTCGTCCGGTCCGGCGGTCCAGACCACCGCGTCCGGGCGGTCGTCGAACCCGCACACGCGACCGCCGCCGGCCCCGATCGCCCGGTCGAACACGATGTCCGGGGCGGGGCCGACGGCGATGCGCGGCTGTCGCTCGTAGGTCATGGCTCCGACTCTAGGCGCGAACGCCCGGCCGGTCACTCGCTGCGGGCACTCAGACGACCTCGACGAGGGGGTACACGCCGTTCTCGTCGTGGACTTCCCGGCCGGTGACCGGCGGGTTGAACACGCAGAACATGCGCATCCGGGTGTCCGGCTCGACGCGGTGCCGCTCATGGCCGTTGAGCAGGTACATCGTGCCGGGTGCGAGCGGGTACACGGTGCCGGTCTCGAGGTCGGTGAGGGTGCCGGTGCCCTCGATGAGCCACACCGCCTCGATGTGGTTCGCGTAGTGGAACTCGTTGACGGTGCCGGCCTCGATCGTGGTCTCGTGGAACGAGAACCCGACCTTGTCGCCGCCGAGCACGATGCGCTTGCTGCGCCAGTTGCCGTTGTCCGACGTGATGTCGCGCTCGGTGCCGGTGATTTCCTCGGTGGTACGGACGATCATACGTAAGTCCTTCGGAAGCTTGTCTTCTCGTGCA
Organism: Rhodococcus sp. YH1; assembly: GCF_009939605.1. Lineage (NCBI taxonomy): Bacteria > Bacillati > Actinomycetota > Actinomycetes > Mycobacteriales > Nocardiaceae > Rhodococcus > Rhodococcus sp. YH1. Next base: position 15,483 of record NZ_WVTE01000018.1, read on the forward strand.
TGGGTCGACGGCGGCTGGGGGTCAGGCCCGGACCACCGAGGTGGCCTCGCACAGGATGTTCAGACCGTGCTCGAGCTCGTCGTCGCTGATCGTCAGCGGCGGAAGCAGCTTGACGACCTCGTCGGAGGGGCCGGAGGTCTCCGCGAGCAGGCCCTGCTCGAACGCGAGGGCGCACACCTTCTGGGCGTCGTTCGGCTCGTCGAAGACCAGGCCCTGAACCATGCCGCGACCGCGGGTGGAGACGCCGTCGAACATGTCGGACAGGTTCATGAAGGTCTGCCGGATCCGCTCGCCCTTGCGCAGCGTCTCGCGCTCGAGGTGGTCGTCGGCCCAGTAGTGCTGCAGCGCCTTCGCCGCGGTGACGAACGCCGGGTTGTTGCCGCGGAACGTGCCGTTGTGCTCGCCCGGGCCCCACACATCGAGGTCGCGCTTGAACAGCGTGAGCGCCAGCGGCAGGCCGTACCCGCCGATCGACTTCGACAGGGTCACGATGTCCGGGGTGATCCCGGCGACCTCGAACGAGAAGAACGGGCCGGTGCGGCCGCACCCCATCTGCACGTCGTCGACGATGAGCAGGATGTCGCGCTCGGCGCACAGATCCGCGAGGGCACGCAGCCACTCGGGGCGGGCGACGTTCACGCCGCCCTCGCCCTGCACGGTCTCCACGATCACCGCCGCCGGGCGGTTCAGACCGCTGCCGGAGTCGTCGAGCACGCGGGAGAACCAGTGGAAGTCCTCGGTGACGCCGTCGAAGTAGTTGTCGAACGGCATCGGGGTGGCGTGCACCAGCGGCACACCGGCCCCGGCCCGCTTCATGGAGTTGCCCGTCACCGACAGCGCACCCAGGGTCATCCCGTGGAATGCGTTGGTGAAGTTGATGATCGACTCGCGGCCGGTGACCTTGCGGGCGAGCTTGAGCGCCGCCTCGACCGAGTTGGTGCCCGTCGGGCCGGGGAACTGGACCTAGTAGTCGAGGCCGCGGGGGGCCAGGATGTGGCTCTCGAACGACTCGAGCAGTTCCCGCTTGGCGACGGTGGACATGTCGAGGCCGTGGGTGATGCCGTCACCCATGATGTAGTCCACGAGCGCGGTCTTCAGGACCGGGTTGTTGTGCCCGTAGTTGAGGGCTCCCGCGCCGGCGAAGAAGTCGAGGTAGTCCTTGCCGTTCTCGTCGCGGAGCCACGATCCGGACGCCGTTTCGAACACGGTCGGCCAGCCGCGGCTGTAGCTGCGCACCTCGGATTCGAGGTAATCGAAAACGCTGTGCTTGGCGGGGGTTTCGGGGTGCTCCAGGATGGTCATTCGTCGTCCTCCTGCGGCGAATTCGCTTTCGCCGGTCGTGTATTCATTCGCCGATCGTGTAGAGATCCTCGGCCATGTGGGAATCGGGAAAATCCGAAGGGGTGAACAATTCGCTCCGGGTGATGCGCAGTCCGCGTCGCCGGGCGAGCGCGGTGAACAGCGCGATGGACGCCTCGTTGTCCGGGCTGACGGTCGTCTCGAGCCGGTTCACGCCGGTGTCGGCGAGCCGGTCCCACAGGCTGTCGAGCATCCGGCCGGCGATGCCGCGGCCGCGCTGGGCCTGGTCGACGGCCACCTGCCAGACGAACAGCGTGTTCGGCGACTCGGGACGGCGGTAGCCGCTGACGAAACCCACCGCCTCGTCGTCCCCGCCGGTGGCGACGACCGAGGTCGCCGCGAAATCGCGGCACCAGAGCACGTATGCATAACTGGAATTGACGTCGAGCACTTTCGAATCACGCGCGATCTGCCACATGCGAATTCCGTCGGAAATACGCGGTGCGCGGAAATTCGGCTCGGTCGGCGCGCTCGCCGTTTCGGCGGGCGTACGGGGCGGGGTACTTCTTTGCGTCACAGGCGTCATAAGCGGTCTCGAACCTAACAACTTCGTGGGCGGGATTCACCCGCCTTGTCGGGATCCGTCGCCGGGTACCCCGGCTCCGCGCAGGTGAGACACCCATGTGAGAAGAGTCACTTCGTGTAGCGCCCGGGCCGAGCGCGGCGATTATTTCGGGCTCGCCAGCGCCAGCGGCAGCACCGCGGAGGCCCCGGCCCGGATCAGGGTCCGCGCCGCCATCGTCATCGTCCAGCCGGTGTCGGTGACCGCGTCGACGAGCAGGATCGGCCCCCGGGTTCCGCTGAGGTCGGGGCTCTCCCACGCGTCCACGAGGCCGGCGATCCGGTACGCCGAGTTGGCTGCCGTCACCGGGGGCCGGCCGGGCCGGGCACGCAGCACGCCGAGATCCTCGAGCCGGCCGAGCTGCGCCAGCCGCGCCGCGAGGGAACCGACCAGGCGAGGATGGGTCGCCGACTCCACGGCCATCACCGCGGTCGGGCGATCCGACCAGTCCCACGCCTTGAGCACCGCCACGGCGGCCTGCACCACCGCGTCGGGCACCGGCGCGTCGGGGCCGTCCAGCAGCGCCCGCAGCCGCGGACCCCATCCGAGGTCCGACAGCCGGCCGAGTACCCGGCCCGGCTCGGGCCCGTCGGTGATCTTCCCGGACAATGCCACGCCGAGTTTGGCCATTCCCGTCGGCCACTGCCGCCGCGGCGGCAGGTCCACCCCCGGCCGGTCCAGCCGGGCCCGCACCCGGCCCAGCTCGGTGTCGTCGACGTCCGCCGGCCACCGCGCCCCGCAGCAGTTGTCGCACCGCCCGCAGCCCGGGGTGTCGGACGTCAGGTCGGGATCGTCGAGCTGGGTGCGCAGGAACACCATCCGGCACCGGGTGGTCCGCTCGTACTCGAGCATCGCCTCCTGCTCGGCCTCGCGGGCCCGCTCGAGCGTCGCGTACCGGGCGGCGTCGTACTCCCAGGGCACGCCGGTGGCGATCCAGCCGCCCTTCACCCGGCGTACCGCACCGTCCACGTCGAGCACCTTGAGCACCATCTCCAGCCGGGACCGGTTGAGGTCGACCAACGGCTCGAGGGCCTGCGTGGACTGCGGCCGCTCCGGCTCGAGCACCTCGATCACCCGCCGCACCACCTCCTCCCCCGGGAAGGCCACCGACGCGAACCAGCTCCAGATCTGCCGGTCCTCGGGGCCCGGAAGCAGGATCACCTCCGCCCGCTCGGTCGCACGGCCCGCGCGACCGACCTGCTGGTAGTAGGAGATGGGTGAGGACGGTGCTCCCAGGTGCACCACGAACCCGAGGTCCGGCTTGTCGAAACCCATGCCCAGGGCGGAGGTGGCGATCAGGGCCTTGACCCGGTTGGCGAGGAGGTCCGCCTCCCGCTGCTCCCGCTCGGCCGGATCGGACTGCCCCGTGTATGCCGCGACGGTGTGACCGTGCTCGGAGAGCAGCGCGGCCAGGTCGTGCGCGGCCGACACGGTGAGGGTGTAGACGATCCCGGAACCGGGCAGCTCGTCGAGGTGCTGGGCGAGCCACGCCGCCCGGCGCGCGGGTTCGTCGATCCGCAGCACCGACAGGTGCAGCGACGGCCGGTCGAGACCACCGCGCAGCACCAGGGTCTCGCCCGTGCCCTCCCCGACGCCGAGCTGCGCGGCCACGTCCGCCACGACCCGGTCGTTCGCGGTCGCGGTGGTCGCGAGCACCGGAATGCCCTCGCCGATTTCGGTGACGAGGGTGCGGATGCGCCGGTAGTCCGGCCGGAAGTCGTGTCCCCAGTCCGAGACGCAGTGCGCCTCGTCGACCACCACCAGTCCGGCGTCGCGGGCGAGCGCCGGCAGCACCTGGTCGCGGAAGTCCGGGTTGTTGAGCCGCTCCGGGCTGACGAGCAGGACGTCCACCGCGCCCTCGGCGACCTGCCGGTGGATCTCCTCCCACTCGGTGACGTTGCCGGAATTGATCGTGGCCGCGCGGACGCCCGCGCGCTGCGCCGACTCGACCTCGCCGAGCTCGATCCGGAAGCCACGGATCTTGACCTGGTCGTCCGCGCGGCCGAGGTACTCGAGGTCACCCGAGACCGCCCAGCGCGCCACATCGCCGGTGCGATAGAGCAATC
>NZ_WVTE01000179.1:0-2116 GCF_009939605.1 Rhodococcus sp. YH1
CGGTGAGCAGGGTGATGGCGACGATGCCGACGGTGCGGGCCGCGACGACGTTCGTGCCGAGGGAGCGGGCCACGTCCTCGCCGAGTCCGAGGACGTTGAGGCCGGGCGTGTTGGCCACCGCGATGACGAGCCCGGCCGCGAGGAACGGCAGCACCTGCCACAGCACCTCGAGGTCGCGTCCGGCGACGGAGCCGACGATCCAGAACCGGTATCCGTCGAGGGTGGTCTGGTCGAGCAGCACCACCGCATGCGTCATGGCCTGCAGGAAGAAGGCGACGGCGGCGCCGGCCAGGGCCAGGCTCAGCGGCCCGGCGCGGCCACCGCCGAGGGAGGACAGCCCGAAGACCACGACGCTGGCGGCGAGGGACCCGGCGAAGGCGAACCACAGGTACTGGGCGGGGGTGGACATGCCCAGCAGGTAGATCGAGAGCACCACCAGGAACGCGGCGCCCGCGTTGAGGCCGAGCAGTCCCGCGTCGGCCAGCGGATTGCGGGTGTGGCCCTGGATGAGGGCGCCGGCGACGCCGAGTGCGATGCCGACCACGAGTCCGAGGACCGTGCGCGGGATCCGCAGGGTGTGCACGATGACGTCGGTGTCGGAGCCGTCGTCGACGGTCAGCGCGTGGACGACCTCGGCGATGGTCATCGGTCGCGCGCCGACGGCGATCCCGGCGAGCAGCACCACCCCCAGGACGCCGCCGATGGCGAGCAGGCCGAGGAGCCGGCGACGGCGGAGCGCCGCGAGGCTCGTGTCGGCGGCGCGGGGGGTGAAGCCCGCGGCGGCGGCGACACGGTCGGTGACGACCTCGGTGCCGCGCCGCAGCAGGCTGCGCCGCGTGCCGGCCGGGCCGCCGTCCGCGGCGTCGCGCGTGATCAGGCCGGTCCACTGCTTGCCGAGGCTGCACCCGGTGCTGCCCTCGCGGTGCCCGCGGTTCCACCATTGCAGGCCGACGGTGGCGGCCAGTGCGGTGCCCCCGAAGACGACCCGGTCGGTCTGCCCGCCCCCGTTGGCGTCGGCGAGTGCCTGCACGAGCAGCACGCCGATGCCGGCGGGAACGGCGAGCAGGGCCAGGTCGAGGGCCTCGGCGACGAGGCGTCGGGCCAGGGAGGGAGGTACAGCGGCGGAGGCCGGTGTGTCCGGGGGGCGGAGGGTGGTCACAGGGGAGGGCTCCTCGGGGGACGCGAACTCGGCCGAACGGAGGTTAGGTTACCGAACCCTATCTTCCGGGTTGCATCCGCCGGCCCGTAATGTAATGGTTAGGCTTACCTAACCACAGCAGCTCGCCGATCAGGAGGTGTGGATGACAACCCTGCTGCCACCCCGATCCACCGCAGCGCAGGTCCGCGCGTTCGTGGACACGGACGCCCGCCTGCGCCTGCTGACGCCGCACGCCCCGCGCGTCTACGCCGTCGCCCGCATCGACGACGAGCCGCGCCGCCGCTGGTGGCGGCTCGCCGACGCCGAGCGGGACCGACGGATCGCGCTGCTCCACGCCCGCGCGCTCGAGGACGTCGCCGACCCGCGGATCGCCGCCGACCAGGTGGCCGGCGCCCTCGTCCACGTCGTCGCGGGCCGGGTGCTCGCCCCCTACCTGCTCGAGGCGCGCTGCTGGGACCCCGGACTCGACAACCTGTGGATCCACCAGGACAGCGACGGAGGCATCGACTGGGCCGCGGTCGCCGACGACACCCTGCGCGTGTTGCCCGACGACCCCGCGGCCGCCGACGACACGGTCGTCGTGCTGCCGTGCGAGGAGGCGCTCGCGCGGTGGACCGCCCACCGGGCCGGCACCGCGCTGCATGCCGCGCACGCCTCGCTGGCACTGTGCGCCCCCACCGACGCGCTGCGGTTCTGGTCCCTCCTGGGCCGCGCCGTCGTGGCGGGTGCGGCCCAGATTCCCCTGCTGGCCGGCACCTCCCGCTCCGTCGCGTCGCGTCGCGGCCAGCTTCTGCTGGATGCGTTCCTGACGCTGGGCCTGCCGGTCCGAGGGCTTGCCAAATTAGGCAAGCCTTCCCTATAGTCGAGAGTGTTGCGACCGCCGGACCGCGCCGGAGTCCTGAGGGCTGCAGAGACTCCCGGTCCTTCCCGCGGCGGGCCTCGCGTCGTGGACGCGAG
>NZ_WVTE01000180.1:0-2024 GCF_009939605.1 Rhodococcus sp. YH1
CGACGATCCACGGCACGGCCACCGCGAGAACACCGTGCCGCTGCGCCCGCATGCGTCGCCGCACAGACGCGACGAGCCCCACGACGACCAGGACCGTGAATACCGCCGCGCCGAGGTCGAGATCCTCGAATCGCTCGAGGCGTTCCCCTCGACCCTGCCCGCCCGGCGCGAGTCCAGCTACGCCGGCTGGGTGTCGATCTCCGTGGGCTGCAACAACACCTGCACCTTCTGCATCGTGCCGTCGCTGCGTGGCAAGGAGGTGGACCGCCGGCCCGGTGACATCCTCGCCGAGGTCCGCGCGCTCGTCGACGAGGGCGTCCTCGAGGTGACCCTGCTCGGGCAGAACGTCAACTCCTACGGCCGCTCCTTTGCCGATCCGGAGCAGCCCCGCGACCGCGGCGCGTTCGCCGCGCTGCTGCGCGCCTGCGGCGGTATCGAGGGTCTCGAACGGGTCCGCTTCACCTCCCCGCACCCCGCGGAGTTCACCGACGACGTCATCGAGGCGATGGCGCAGACCCCGAACGTGTGCCCGCAGCTGCATATGCCGCTGCAGTCCGGCTCGGACCGCGTCCTGCGCGCGATGCGCCGCTCGTACCGCAAGGAGCGGTTCCTCGGGATCATCGAGAAGGTGCGCGCGGCCATGCCGCACGCGGCGATCACCACCGATATCATCGTCGGGTTCCCCGGCGAGACCGAGGAGGACTTCCAGGAGACCCTCGACGTCGTCGAGAAGGCCCGGTTCACCAGCGCCTTCACCTTCCAGTACTCCAGGCGACCCGGCACGCCGGCCGCGGAGATGGACGGCCAGCTGCCCAAGGCGGTGGTGCAGGAACGGTACGAACGGCTCATCGCGCTGCAGGAGCGGATCACCCTCGAGGAGAACCTCGCTCTCGTCGGCAGGGAGGTCGAGCTGCTCGTCGCCGCGGGGGAGGGCCGCAAGGACTCCGAGACCGCCCGGATGAGCGGCCGCGCCCGTGACGGCCGGCTCGTGCACTTCCGGCCCGAGGGCAACATCGACCGTGCGGTTCGCCCGGGCGACGTCGTCACGATCGTGATCAGCGAGGCCGCCCCGCACCATCTGGTCGCGGACACCCCGATCCTGACTCATCGGCGCACCCGCGCCGGCGACCGGTTCGAGCAGGGCCGCACCCCCAAGACGCCCCCCATCGGGGTGGGGCTCGGTCTCCCGCAGATCGGTGTGCCCGAGCCACTTCCGGCACAGACGGGATGTGACGCATGACCGCGAGCGGCCCCGACGAGGGCAGGACGCCCGGCGACGACGCCGGGGACGACGGAAGGGATCCGATGGACGAAGTCCGCGCCGACCTCGAGGCAGCCGAACGCAAGATCGCCGGCGAGATCGACCCCGGAGCCCGCGCGCTCGTCGTCGCGGTCGCGGTGCTCGTGCTGCTCGGCTCGTTCAGCCTGCCCCACGCCGGGGCGGCCAACGGGTGGGAGGTGCTGTCCTTCGCCCCCGACGCGACCGCCGAGTCCATCGCGCTGCCCTCCCGCATCTTCGTGTGGCTCGCTCTGGTGTTCGGCGCGATCTTCTCCATCCTGGCGCTCGTCACCCGCCGGTGGGTGCTGGCGTGGCTGGCGCTGGCCGGCTCCGCGGTGTCGATCGTGTTCGGCATGCTCTCGATCTGGTCGAGGCAGACCCTGCCGGTCGGCGACCCGGGTGCGGGACCGGGCATCGGCCTGATCCTGGGCTGGATCACCGTCATGGTGCTCACCTTCCACTGGGCGAAGGTGGTGTGGACGCGCACCGCGCTTCAGCTCGCCGCCGAGGAGGAACTCCGCAACGCGGCCGCCCAGCAGGAGAACAAGGGCCTGCTCGACGACTGACCGCCCGGGACCGGACGAACGACGGTGCCCCCGGCTCGAACGAGCCGGGGGTCGGAGCGTCCACGACGGGGATCTTCGGCTGGTGGGTGCAGTACGCGCCCGGTTCGGCGCCTCCCGATCCGTGTGCGGCGGCCGTCACGCTGGCCCGACTGACCCTCGACCTCAGCAGTTGAGCCACG
>NZ_WVTE01000181.1:0-1972 GCF_009939605.1 Rhodococcus sp. YH1
GCGGTGGTGCTCGTCCTCGCCGCGGTCGCACCGCTCGTCTCGGCGCCGTACGTCAACTTCGACCGTTCCATGGTTCTCGTGTACGTCGTGGTCGGACTCGGCCTGAATCTGCTGACAGGCAACACCGATCAGATTCTGGATCGCGAAGACCTGTTCCTGTTCGACCAGTGAGCGGACGTTGCCGACGGTGCGTGCAGGGTCGTATCCGTCGTCCATCGCGATGTACTCGATCTTGCGGGTCTTCCCGTCACCCATGGTGACCCCGCCCGCGGCGTTGATCTCGTCGAACAGCGCGGTTGCGGCGACCGCTTGAGGTCCCGCGACGGACTGCATGAGGCTTGTTCCGAAGCGGATCTCGGTGTCGGTGATTCCGGGATCGCAGTCACCCGCCGAAGTGGCGGTGTCCCGGCCGGAACAGGCTGCCAGGGCGGCGGTGGTGCACAGGGCAGTAAGGCCCACGGCAAGAGTACGTTTCATGGTCGCTCCGTGTGTCGAGAGGTGGGCAGGGCAGGACAGAAGTGTGGCTCGGGGCGGCGGGCCGGACTGGGAGGCTTGTGCTAGACGAGTGTTCGGGTGGCGAAGCGCTCGCGAAGATCGCGCTTGAGGATCTTGCCGCTGACGTTCTTCGGGAGGGCGTCGACGAATTCGACGCGCCGCGGCACCTGGAATCCGCCGAGGTGCTCTCGGCACGTCGCGATGATCTCGTCCGCGGTAGCGGTGGAGCCGGAGCGCAGAGCAACAATGGCGCAGACGATTTCGCCCCACGTCTCGTCCTTGACGCCGATCGCGGCCGCCTCGGCCACCGCCGGATGACTGTACAGGGCCTGTTCCACCGTGAGAGAAGCGATGTTCTCGCCACCACTGATGATCAGGTCCTTCTTGCGGTCCACGATGTAGACGAATCCTTCGGCGTCCCGTCGCACCAGATCACCGGTGTGGAACCAGCCGTCGGTGAACGCGGCGTCCGTCGCGTCGGTGTCGTTCCAGTAGCCGGCCATCACCTGGTCGCCACGGACGACCATCTCGCCGATCTCTCCGACCGGAACGTCCCGAAGCTCGTCGTCCACGATTCGAATATCCGCCAAACGCATCGGCTTTCCGGCTGCCGCAAGGAGGTTGGACTCCCCGTTCGCGGCGCGCCGATGCGCCTGCTGGTCGAGGTGCAGCACATTTCCGGCCAGCTCGGTCATGCCCATACCCTGATAGAAGTCACAACCGAGGCGGTCGAGTCCCTCCCGCAGTACGGGAGCGGGAATCGCCGACGAACCGTACCCGATCGCCTCCAGCGTGCCGAGGTCGTGCGCGTCGAGCGCCGGATCCTGCAGCAGGAAGTTGATCATCGTGGGCGCCAGGCCGGTCTGGGTGACCTTCCACTGCTGGACCAGCCGGAGGAAGGTGGCGTTGTCGTAGGCGCGGATGATCCCGACCGTGGCACCCATCAGGTGGTTCAGGAGCGTCACGTAACCGCCGACGTGGCAGAGCGGGAAGCAGAACAGGAAGACGGTGTCTTCCGGCAGCGCCCACTGGAGGGCCGAGGAGGTTATGCCGGTGAGGAGGTTGCGGTGGCTGAGCATCACACCCTTCGGCACCCCGGTCGTGCCGCTGGTGTAGACGATCCATGCGATGTCGTCAGGACGCGGACGCACCTTCGGTTCCGTCGCGGGCGCGCCGGCGACGAACGCGTCCCATGACAAGAACGCCGCATCGGCGTCGGCGTCGCCGATCACGACGACGGTATGCACCGACGTGATCCGGTCGCGGATACTCGCGACCATCTCGGCGAAGTCCTCGGAGATTACGAGGACCGCGGCGCCCGAGTGCTCGACGAGCGCCGCGATCTGCTCGGGATGCAGCCGGAAGTTCAGGATCGTCAACGCCATGCCCGCCATGGGCACGCCGTAGTAGCAGTCGAAGTACTCGGTGCGGTTCGTGGAGAGGATCGCGACGCGGTCGCCGGGGTCCGCGACGCCGA
>NZ_WVTE01000182.1:0-1960 GCF_009939605.1 Rhodococcus sp. YH1
CGGCACGGACCGCGTGCCCGCGTTCGCGCAACTGCCGGGTGACCCGTCGCCCGACGGTGCCCGTGGAACCGAGAACCAACACCGGTCGTTCGTCCATGCCGGCATCCTGACATCCGGCACCGACACGGTCACCGGGGCAGCCGACCGGTTCGCACGTCCATCGCGCCCGGCGGACGACATCACGTCCGCCGGGCGGTAGACCGTCAGGCCGCCGACGTGGGGGCGACGACGCTCTTGACGAAATCGGCGACGGCGGCGCGCAACTCGCGGCTGCGGGGAACCGCGCCGGACATCCAGTACACGCCGTGCACCAGCCCGTCGAATCGGACGGTACGGACGTCCACGCCCTCGGCGCGCAGCCGAGCGCCGTACTGTTCGGCCTCGTCGCGGGTGACCTCGTTCTCCGTCGTGAGGATGAGGGCCGGCGGGAGTCCGTCCACGCGGTCCGCCCGGGTGGGGACGGCATACGGGTTGTCGGCGTCCTCCGGTGCGGACAGGTACTGCTCCCAGAACCAGTCCAGGGCCGCGGCGGTGATGAGGTAGCCGTCGGCGTAGTCGATTCGGGACGGCAGCTGAGCGTTCGGGTCGATCACCGGGTAGATCAGCACCTGTCCGCGAAGGGCCGGCCCTCCCTGGTCTCGCGAGCGCAGCGCGGTGACGGCCGCCAGATTCCCCCCGGCGCTGTCGCCCATCACCACTATGTTGCCCGGGTCCCCGCCGTGCTCGGCGATGTGCGCGGCGACCCAGTTCAGCGCGGCCCAGGCGTCGTCGGCGGCCGCCGGAAACCGATGTTCGGGCGCCCGGCGGTAGGCGGCGGTCACGACGACCGTTCCCGTCTCGTTCGCGAGTGCCCGGGCGGGTTCGTCGACCACCTCGAGATCACCGGCGACGAACCCACCGCCGTGGAAGTAGAGCACCACCGGGCGCGGACCGGTCCCTTCGGGAAGGTGGATCCGGAGCGGAAGCTCGGTGGTGTCGCTGACATAGTGGAGGTCTTCGATCCGGGCGACCGGTTCGGACGGGGCCTGCAAGCCGGTGAACGTCGACACGACCGCGCGGGCTTCGTCGACGGACATGTTCTCGAACGATTTCAGTCCTTGCGCCTGCAGTCCCGCGAGCAGTTGCTCGACGTGGTGGTCGAGTGCCATGGCATTTCCTTCCGGGGAATGGACGGTGGGGTCAGGAGACGGCGGTCGCGACCACCGCGCGCGAACTCGTCGTGTCGAAGCCGGTGTAGCCGCCGGCGACGACCTCGGCGCAGGTCTGCCGGTAGGTCGGGGCACCGCCGAGGTAGACCATGCAGGCCCTCGGCTTGCCGGGGATGTTGGCGCCCATGTACCAGGAGTTCGTCTGCGGCAGGAGGGTTTGCCCGGCGATCTCGTTGGTCAGGTGCAGCCAGTCGGTCTCGGCCTGCGCGGTCGGCTCGATCACGTCGAGGTCGTGTGCGCGCAGATAGTCGATCGCGTCGGTGGCGAAGTCGACGTGGTCCTCGATGGCCAGCGGCATGTTGTAGAGCACCGACGGCGACTGCGGCCCGGTGATGGTGAACAGGTTCGGGAACCCGTGGATCATGATGCCGAGGTATGTCCGCGGCCCGTGGGCCCATTTCTCGGCCAGCGTCTGTCCGCCGCGGCCGCGGATGTCCATCGCCAGCAGCGGCCCGGTCATGGCGTCGAAGCCGGTGGCCAGCACGACGGTGTCCACCTCGTACGTGCGCTCCCCCACCCGGACCCCGGTGGCGGTGATCTCGTCGATCGGAGTGTCCTTCACATCGACGATGTGCACGCTCTCGCGGTTGTAGGCCTCGTAGTAGTTCGTCTCGAGCGGGGGACGCTTGGTGCCGTAGGCGTAGCCCTCGGGTGCGAGCTTGTCGGCCTTGGCCGGGTCCTGCACCCGCTCGCGGATGCGTTCGCGGATGTACTCGGCGATGGTGTCGTTGGCCTTCTTGTCGAACAGGATG
>NZ_WVTE01000183.1:0-1928 GCF_009939605.1 Rhodococcus sp. YH1
TGGCGGACCGGGTCGATAGCAGTACGCTCGTCTTGTTTGGATCGTGTTCCGCACGTGTGAGCACGCCATAAATGGTTCATTGAGCCGACCACGATCGCACCCACAAAGTGCGATCGACTTGGGAGGTAGCCGTTCTCGTCGAGCTTGCCGAGGTCTCCGGTCTGCAACCAGCCGTCGATCAGGGCCGCGCGAGTAGCCTCCTCGTTGCGCCAGTACCCGGGCATCATCCCCGGTCCCCGCAACAGGATCTGGCCCACCTCGTCGGGGGGCAGGTCGTTGCCCTCGGGGTCGACCACCCGGATCTTCGTGAAGATGCCGCCCCACCCGCACTTGTCGGGGTGCTCCGCGGCTTCGTCCCGCGGCATTGCGGTGGCCGATCCGCCGATCTCCGTCTGACCATAGATCTGCCGCAGGGACACCCCTTGGGCCTGCCACTTGCGCAGCAGGTCGACGGGCACGCGCGCTCCGCCGACGTGTGCGGTGATCATGTGGCTCAGATCCGTGTCGGCAAATCCGGGCACCTTCGCGATCTGTTCGAAGAGAATCGGGGGCCCGGTCAGGGTGTTGGCCTTGTCCTCGGAGAGGACGCGCAGCGCCGACGACGGGTCGAATCCCGGCTGCAGGAACAAGGTTCCGCCGTGCAGCACGACACGCGAGATGCCCCAGACGATGCCGGCGGCGGTGAACAGCGGCAGCACCAGTACCGGGCGCAGACCGTTCGGCTGAATTGGTTCCATCAGCGACCACTCGTGCATCTCACCGGCAATCGTGGCGTGCGTGAAGATCACACCCTTCGGCTTCCCGGTGGTGCCGCTGGTGAACACGATGGCAGTGGGAGCGTCGAGATCGACGACCGGCGAGCGGTACTTCGCGTGTTCGCGGCCGCGCAGCGGGCGCACATCCTTCTCGAACACGGCGATCGAGAAGGTGTTGCGTGCCTGCTGGACCTCTTCGAGTCGCGGCAGCAGTGCCTCTTCGCAGTAGACCACGGAGGGTTCACAGTCGTCGACGAGGGTGGTGAGCTCGCCGGTGAGCATGCGCTGGTTGAAACCCACGGCGATGGCGCCGACCTTCATGGCGCCGAGCGAGGCCACGGCCCATTCCAGGCTGTTGGCACCGAGGAAGCCCACTCGATCACCCGGCGCGACGCCACGGGAGGCGAGGTCGTGTGCAACACCGTCTGCCCAGCTCGACAGCTCTGCGTAGCTGACGACATCGCCGTCGAAATCGATCGCGGGCAGATCCGGCTTCGACCGAGACCAGTAGGTCAAAGCGTCTACAACGGTGCCGCTCATGTAGCCCTCCATGAATGTGTGTCGTCGATGCGGGCCCACCTCGGTGAGGCGCAGATCACACCCGCCTATTAAATCTAAAGGTTGTTGTTTATTGAGGCAAGTACGAATGGGCGTCCGCACCATGGGCGACGGCGCGCATCGCATCGACCTCGACCAGTTTCCGACGGGCACGGCCTTGGCGACGCCCCTCGGTACGTTCGTACCGGTCGATGCGCCGCCAGCCGTCGAAGCCGAACGCGTCCGGACAGCGCGTCTCGACGATCGCCGCCAGATCGTCGCCCGTGCGGCTCGGCCGCGACAGGAGGGCGCGTTCGTGGTCAGCAACGATCGCTTCGACGGTCTCGGCTGCGCAATATCGATTGGTCCCGATCACGCCGGTCGGCCCCCGCTTGATCCAGCCTGCTACGTAGACACCGGATATCGGACGGTTGCCGGCCGGATCGACGACGCGACCTGCGACGTTGGGTATCGTTCCGCGGACCGCGTCGAACGGCAGACCCGACACCGGACGGCCGCGATACCCCACCGACCGCAACACCAGAGACGCGTCGAGGTCCTCGCCGGGCCCCGCCTGGCCGTACGGTGCGATCCGCAGACCCTCGACGCGAGTGCCGCCGAGAATCTCGACCGGCG
>NZ_WVTE01000184.1:0-1699 GCF_009939605.1 Rhodococcus sp. YH1
TCCCGCACCGACAAGCCCGCCGACAGTGTCACCGAGGGCACCGAGGAGGTGACACCGGCCTTGACCGCCTGATCCACCGACGAGGAATCACGCGACGACGTCGTACACCACCTCACGGGACTTGACCATGTCCGGTCGTAGCGCAGATCGTCGAGCGCGTTCCATGCATCGAACACCATGGCCGGGTCGAGTCCTGCTTTGGTGGCTCGCAGTGTCGCCGAACGTGATTCGCGTCGATTCACTTCATCGGCAAGCAGCACTTCGAGGAATCCGATGTGGCTGAGTTTGTGTTGCCGAGCCAAGGCTGCGCGTTCGGGAAGGGTGTCGGCGAGCGCGCCGAGTTTGAGGGCTTTGAGCAGGCGGACGAGGTCGGTGCCGACCGGTTCGTTGGGTGTGGTGGTGGCGCGAGTGGTGGTCATGCGTTGTTCTCCGAGGATGTGGCGCTGTCGTCGACAACGGATAATGATGGGGTTGGTGTGGAACGGAATTCGGCTGGATCGCGGGAGAACCGTGTCGATGCCTGTCCGACTGTTTTCGGTAGATCCGGCGATGTGGATTCGGTGGCACGCTCCAACATGGATGCAATCTTGGTGACCGAGACAACGTCGAGGTCCAACGACAATGAGCAGGCCTGTTCGACCCGCTCAGCGCCGTAACGACGCACCAGTCCTTGAAGTCGGTAGACACTGCGGATCCTCGTCCACGGAAACGGGTCGTCGAGAATCCGTTCGGCGTAGATACCGATGTTCGCCCCGTGTGCGGTGCACTTACGAATCAGTGAGGTGACATCACGTAGCGCGTAGTCGGACTTGTGCTCGGGCAGGTCAGCGCGGTCGGTACTACGACCGCCGGGACGTTGCCGAGGGTGGATCTTCACCAGGGTGCCGCGGTGATAGAACTTCACCAGTTCGGTGTCCGCACGCACCGACAGTCTCGACCCGATCCACTGCTGCGGCAACGAATACAACGCGCGTCCGACTTCAGCGTGAAAGTCGCGGTGGACCTTCACGTCCTTGAAGATCGGCACGTCGTAGGCCGCAGGCACCGGCAGCAGCACCGGCAGTTCGGAGTCTTCGAACACCTCCCGCGGCCGTGCGCAGGTGGTCCCATGAATACGCAGGCCTGCGGTGCTGCTGCACCAACGGACCACTGCATCCTGCGCTTCGATGAGGCTGGCGAATCGTTCACCTGCCCAGAAGTTGCCGCGCACGTACTGGACAGTGCGTTCGACTTTGGGTTTGTCCTTCGGAGAGCCGACCCGGGCTGGATCGGTGATGAACCCGACGTGGTTGCTGTAGGCGAGCCAGCCATCACTGAAGCGTGGATTGATCGGATCTGACTCGTTGACAACGGGTTTGAGGTTGTCCGGGATCAAGACTGCGAAGACTCCGCCAAAGAACTTCCACGCTGCCTCGCAGCCGGCGAGTACCGCCACCAACGTCTGCGAGTACGTCAGCCAGACGAACATGTGGCGGCTGTAGACGGCGGTGAAGATCAGGGCGTGGACCTTGCGGGATCGTCCGTCTTCGGGGTCGGTGAGCATTCCCAGGTAGCCGAAGTCGACTTGGCATTCGATACCTGGGTCGCCGTCGACGACGCGGACAGTAAGGTCTTTGCGGCCGAAACCGCAACGGTCGGTGGCGAACCGATGCAACGTCCGGTACGGCACTACGCAGCCTTTACGGGCAAGCAGAACTTC